>NZ_JABKBZ010000052.1:0-39766 GCF_013166635.1 Lentimicrobium sp. S6
CCTTTAACGCAAAATTAAAGCATTTTAGGTCTGAATTCAGAGGTGTCAGAGATGTCAAATTTTTCCTTTTTCGATTGACAAATATTTTTGCGTAAAAATCAATTCCCCCAGAATTTCAACTTGACCCCAAGTTCCCTTCAAAAACACTTAGCTTTCTAAAGGTCTTAAAAAACTGCTCTAAGCATCATTACCATACCAAGAAATATAGATCCTATTGCTCCAAAGTACAACTTTATGTGACCACCATAGCCGCCTTTATTTCCCTTTTTTCTTATTTCATTGGTGTGTAATAAGAAATATACACCCAATATTAAAAACAATAAACCTACAAGAAAATTAATCATGGTAATATTATGTGTTTTATATGAGGAAGAACTCTCCAAAGGTAAGGCATCATTATCAAATATAAATAATAATCAAATAAAGAATATTTGAAATAAAAAAAAAGGATAACATTTCTGTTATCCTTTAGTACCCGGAGCCGGGGTCGAACCGGCACGAGTGTTACCTCACTGGTGTTTGAGACCAGCGCGTCTACCAATTCCGCCATCCGGGCGTGGCTCACTCTTAAAGAGCGGATGCAAAGATAAATACTTTTTCCTAATCTCAAACAAAAAAAAACATATTCTGCATCATGTAAAAAAGCCAAAAAAAACTAGCCAATAAAGACTGAATTAATTTGGTGATCCGAAAAATTAAATATACTTTTGCCGAAAATTACAGCATACTAAAAATCAGCAAAATAATGTCTGAAAAAGTAAATATTTTTACAGGAAGAGCCACTGAATATTTGGCAGAAAAGATTGCTAAGGAGTACGGTCAAGAACTTGGCAAAGTATCAACAGCAGTTTTTAACGATGGTGAATTTCAACCATCTTTCGATGAAACTATTCGGGGGAACACCGTTTTTCTTGTTCAATCAACCTTTGCTCCTTCTGAAAACTTATTAGAACTGCTATTATTGATTGATGCAGCAAAAAGAGCAAGCGCAAAAAAAGTAGTGGCTGTCATCCCTTATTTTGGTTTTGCAAGACAAGATAGAAAAGATAAACCAAGAGTTTCTATTGGAGCAAAACTGATGACCAACCTTCTGGTTGCAGCGGGAGTTGACAGAATAGTAACTATGGATTTACATAGTGATCAAATTCAAGGCTTCGTAGACCTTCCATTGGATCACCTTTATGCCTCTTCCATCTTTATCCCTTATCTTCACAATCTAAAGCTACCTAATTTAGTTATGGCATCTCCAGACACCGGAGGAGCTAAAAGAGCTGCCGCTTATGCTAAATTCTTAAATACAGACTTGGTCATCTGCTTCAAGCAAAGAAAAAAAGCAGGCGTTATCGAAAGTATGCAAGTGATAGGTGATGTGAAAGGAAAAGATGTGGTTTTAGTAGACGATATTATTGATTCGGGCGGAACCATTACAAAAGCTGCTGGCCTTATGTTAGAACAAGGGGCTAATAGTGTCAGAGCACTATGTACACATGCGGTTTTCTCTGGAAATGCAGTACAAAAACTGGAAGAATCTGGACTTAGTGAAGTTATCGTTAGCGATACACTTCCGATTAAAGGAGCTGGTAAAATTACGGTCTTATCAACAGCTGGAATATTTGCTGATGTAATAGATAGAATACACAATTTCGAATCCATTAGTGAACATTTTAAGTTCACAACACAATTATAAATTTTAAATAATAACACAATGAAAAGAGTATCTATTAGCGGTTCTCCAAGAGAGAACGTAGGGAAAAAAGATGCCAAGATGCACAGGGCTGAAGGTAGAGTAGTTAGTGTTCTTTATGGCAGTGGTGAGCAAACTCACTTCACTATTGAAAAGAACCCTTTCAACAAAATTATCTTTACTCCTGATGTATTTATTATTGATCTAGAGATTAATGGAAAAGTAATTCCTGCAATTTTACAAGACGTTCAATATCATCCAGTAACAGATGAGCCATTGCATGCTGATTTTCTTCAAATTATTGAAGGCAAGCCTGTAAATATCGACCTTCCTGTTAAACTAAAAGGCGTAGCTCCTGGTATCATCAAAGGTGGAATATTAACTAAAAAATTAAGAACCATTCCTATTAAAGGTTTAGTTAATGACATTCCTGAATTTATCACAATTGACATTTCTGGTCTTAATATTGGAAACAACATCAAAATTCGTGATATCGATTTCGGGAAACTTGTTCCACAAATCACAGAAGGAAACCTTGTAGTAGGTGTTAAAACCGCTAGAGGTGCTGCTGTTGGTGACGAAGAAGAAGATGGCGAAGGCGAAGGCGAAGGTGGTGAAGCTGCTGCAGCTGAATAAGAATCTTAAGAATCTACATATAAGGCATAAGGTATTTTACCTTATGCCTTTTCTTATATTACCATTTAAATCATATAAATAACAAAATGAAGTATCTCATTGCTGGACTTGGAAATATTGGTAGCGAATACGATCACACCCGTCACAACATTGGTTTCGATGTATTAAACCATATTGCAAAGGAATTTGGTGAAAAGTTTGAGACTGAAAGGTTAGCAAGCGTTTGTAAGTTTAAAACCAAAGGTCGTACTTTTGTTCTGATAAAGCCTACCACCTATATGAATCTTAGCGGACGAGCGGTGAAATATTGGATGGATGCTGAGAAAGTCCCTATTGAAAAGGTCCTGGTTGTTACTGATGACTTGGCCTTGGATTTGGGAAGCCTGAGGATGCGTAAAAAAGGCAGCCCAGGTTCGCATAATGGATTGGAAAACATCATACAAGTTTTAGGCAGAAATGATTTTGCGAGACTAAGATTCGGCATTGGTAATGATTATTCTAGAGGAAGGCAAGCTGATTTTGTGTTAAGCCCTTGGAAAGCTTCCGAACGACCAATAATAGACGAGAAAATCTCCATTGCTGCAGACATGGTGATTGCTTATGGTACTATTGGTATTGATAGAACCATGAACCAATTTAATAAAAAATAGCTTAGTCTATTTTTAATGGAAATCTTGCAAGCTCACTGTATTCCGCACCTTGGCTACTTAGCCTACTTTCAAATAAAACAACTTCATCAACAAGCTGTTCAAGCCGTACCGCTGAATGCAACTTAGAAAACACCTGTTGAAAATGAGCCTTATTTTTCAACTTTCGAATTCGAGCCACTGTCAAATGTGGCACAAAATTCTGCCGATCATTCCTATAACCAAACGACTCCATCTCTTTTGAAATTTTCTGGGCCAACTTCCCCACCTCTAACTCTGGCTCAACTCCTGCCCAAATTACTCGTGGACTATATTTACTGCCAAACAAACCAAATTTTGACAACTTCAATCTAAAAGCTGGCTCTTCCTGCAAAATACGAATTAACTTTTCCGCCATCCTCTCTATTTTCTCTGAGGAGGTATCCCCTAAAAACTTAAGTGTTAGATGATAATGGTCAGCCCTGATCCAATTAATGTTATCATCGTCCAGGTTTTCCTGAAAAAGAGAAACCCGATGCAGTATTTCCTTCGTCGGATTTATCTTAATAGCTATAAATAATCTTTTCCTCATTTATTCAGGAAGCACTAACTCCATTCCAGGATAGATAATATTAGGATCTGAAATCTTATCTTTATTCGCTTCATATATTTTTTCCCAATCATGAAAATCACCATAATGATCTCTTGCGATATCATATAACCATTCGCCATTTTGAACTACAACTTTTTTGGGTTGAGGTGGTACAACCTCTATCACTTCTTCTGCTATTGGTTCTTCAATAACTTCTTGTAAAACTACAGTTTCCTCAACAGGAGTTTCTGTTTTAACCGGCTCTTTTTCCTCTCCACAAGAAGCCAAAACAAAAGCAATGCTTACTAATATTAGGATGTAATTAATTTTCATGATCAATCGTTTTTTCTCTGTTCTACGTTTCTTTTCAAAAAAAGTTTTCAAATCATTAAAAACAGATCCAGATCCATATCAAAGCATAAACAATAAAACCAGTCTCCTGAGCATAGGAAACTGGTTTCGATCAAAAAAAATCCGCTGTTTTAATTCCCTTCTGGGGGAATTTGATTGTAATCCTGCGTAGGTACAGACTCTGCAGGCTCTATATTCATTTGGAATATTAAATCGTTAAAATCGTGGTCTCCATCTGGAAGCAATACATCTTCAAATGCCATTAATACATCACTACAATTATAATCATACATTAAAATATGTTGTTGAGTTTCGTTTTGGTTGAAAGCAGGAATGGTATAATGGGTATACAAACCATTGGTTACCTCTTGCCCATTCCATGCATTGGCTTGCATAAAATATCCTACCACTGTTCCTGCAGGGAAAGTACCAAGTTGATATATCTTATCTCCAGGCAGCAATGCGCCACCAGAACCTTCTCCTGATGCATTAGGAAAAATGATGGTCATAGATGATTGCAAGTCGGCAGCCGTCGTTGGAGGATTATTTTGGTTATAGAAATAATAACCAAATGAGTTTCTAAAACCCGCTCCTTCACTAATATAAGTTACACTAATTTGTGCAGGTTCTGATAATACAATTTCTCTGTTTTCATTTACAAAATACTCAGGATGATGAGTCAATGCATTTTGACGCTCAGGTAAAGTCACACCTAAATCAGACAGTAAGCTTTCACATAAATCATCTGGATTTGGCTCTAAACACTCAGGAATACCTTGAGAATCATAATCACAGATTACAGGATAATTTCCGTTTGCAATCTTTCTTAAGATTTTTAATCCTCCTCCACCTTTGGCAACAAATATCCAATCACCATCAGTTTGAACTAAATTAGCTGAAGCACCAGACTCTTGTAAGTCCCAAACTTGAACTGGTACAATTTCACCACTCCCACCATCAGGCAAAGTAGCTATATATAAACCATCCGCACCATTAGCTAAATATATATAATCCTCATCTTTTGCAATACCATTGGTATTTCCTGTGGTCAACATATTAGATGGAGATGTAATAACTTCGGCACCTGTATTTATATTATATCCTTTTAATCCATGCAATCCAGAAGCTACATAGGCAACAATGCCGCCTTCGTCTATATGAATGGTTGATTTTCCTTTATAGGGTTCTTCTACATTTTGGTGGTATACAGAAGTAATATCGTAGGTAATAGGATTTCTAGTTGGTCCTACATTATAGACTAACATCTGAGAGTTTTCTCCCGTTCTCAAAGTTATTTGCTTACTACCTACATCTAAGCCATTTACAACAGGGTATTTAGCATGTGTATACTCTTCGTTTGCCAAAACACTTAAATCATTTGCCGATAATTGAAACGTACCACCATGACTTTGTCCAGCAGTTACATAAATATAATCCGAAGAAGCAACAATACCATTTGCAGAAGCTGCAATAGTTCCATCACTTAATGATTTTGATAAATTAACATCAGAAATATTAGCTCCCAATAAGCCATTCTCTAGGATGACCTGACGCATTAAGGCTCCTTTTTTAAAGCTACTTAAGGCCAACCATAATTTCTTTTGGCTTTCATTCCCATTATAATCAACAGCTACCGCATTTACATCTGCACCATCGTATAATTCCTGAGAAATAATAGCTGGAAAAGCCGGATTCGATAGGTCTATCACTTCCACACCTCCAGCATACTCATCACCTTGTCTATTATAGCTAACATAAGCTTTATCATCAGATATTACAACATGAGTTGCACTCAAGTCATCTCCTAAGAAATTTGGCGACTCTACCTCAGCCACATAATACCAGGTATGCCCACCTGAGCTTTTGTCGCTAGATTTCTTTGAAAACATAATGGGCTCATTATAATAAGTCACCCTGCTCGAGGTTAAACTTTCTGAGTCATTATTAATAGTGAATTTGATTTCGTCAACCTCAGTTTCTTCTTGAGGCTTCTCAATTTTCTTACAAGATTGGAATCCTACACCTAGGACTAATGCAATTAAGAAGACAGAAAGACTTCTTGTGAGTTTAAATTTTTTCATAACAGCGTTTTTTTAATCATATACTAAAGATAAGAAATTTAGTTTTATCAAAACCATCTATTATTAGTAAGTGTAGCTCTTTAACTCGTATATGTATCCTTTTTAATTCTTTAAATTTTAAAGAGATCTTAACAAATCTAACATTCTGCCATTTTACTCGATTTTATTTGGAAAAACACATAAAATCAGAAAGCACAATGAAATTTAGAATCCTGAGCCCCCATACAATGGTAGTATTCCACGAGACCTTTGATTTTAAGCCATTAAAGGCCTAAAAACAATTCAATAATAATTAAATATTTTAATCAAAAGTATTGTTTATCAAAAATAATTATCTACTTTTGCACTCCGAAAAATGTTAAACTAATTACATTTAATAACATGTACGCAATTGTAGAAATAGCTGGGCAACAGTTTAAAGTCACTAAAGATCAAAAGATCTTTGTGCACCGTTTAGAAGGCGATGAGGGAGCTTCCCTAGAGTTTGATAAGGTGCTTTTAGTAGACAATGAAGGAGCTGTTAAGATTGGAACCCCTGTGCTCGAAGGAGCGAAAGTTTCCGTTAAAATTCTTTCTCACTTACGTGGAGATAAAGTTTTTGTTTTCAAAAAGAAGAGAAGAAAAGGTTATAAGAAATTTCAGGGACATCGTCAGAATTTAACCCAAGTACAAATCGAAAATATCGTTGCATAGGCATTGGTATTAAGTTGAACCCTCAAAATTAGAAAAAATGGCTCATAAAAAAGGTGCTGGTAGTTCGAAAAACGGTAGAGAGTCCCAAAGTAAAAGACTCGGAGTAAAAATATACGGCGGACAGTTTGCTAAAGCTGGTAATATCTTAATCAGACAAAGAGGTACAGTTCATAACCCAGGACTAAATGTAGGAATGGGTAAAGATCATACTTTATTTGCTTTGGTTGATGGTATTGTTGAATTCAAAAAGACTAGACAAGATAGATCATATGTATCTGTTAGTCCTATTGAAGCTGCCGAATAAGCTAATACTGTTATAAAAAATAAAACTGTCTTGCTTATTGCTTGACAGTTTTTTTATGCTCAACCTTTTATTTTGAGCATGAATCGTTTACATTTGCAAAAAATAGAAAACCCATGTTGCAAACAAACTATATCATTGAAAATCAGGCAGAAGTTATTGAAAAGCTTAAAATCAAAAACTTTGATGCTAGCGATATCATTCCCCAAATAGAAGAGAAAAACAATTTAAGAAAGAAACTTCAAGGGGAGCTTGATGCTAATCTTGCTGAAGCCAACCAAATAGCCAAATCAATTGGTTTACTTTTTAAAGAAGGAAAAATTGAGGAGGCCAATACAAAAAAAGCTAGGAGTGCTGAATTAAAGAGTCTTTCTAAGTCTATAGGTGAGCAAAAAGCAGAAACCGAAGTAGAACTTCAAAACCTTATCATTTCCTTGCCAAATATTCCGCACCCAACAGTAAAGCCAGGTAAAGGTGAAGAGGAAAATGAGGTATTATCTGAACATGGTAGCATTCCTGAATTAGGATCTAACAAACTTCCTCACTGGGAGCTGACCAAGAAATACGACCTTATTGATTTTGAATTAGGCGTTAAAATTACCGGGGCTGGATTTCCAGTATATAAGGGAAAAGGAGCCAAATTACAACGTGCCCTCATTAGTTTCTTCTTAGATGAAGCCGTTGATAATGGGTATTTAGAAGTACTTCCTCCACTTATGGTAAATGAGGATTCTGCCTATGGAACTGGTCAATTACCTGATAAAGAAGGCCAAATGTACCACATGCCAGCCGATAATCTTTATATGATTCCTACTGCTGAAGTTCCTGTTACTAATATTTACAGAAATGTCATTTTAAAATCAGCCGATTTCCCTGTGAAAAACGTGGCTTATTCAGCCTGTTTCCGTAGAGAAGCTGGTAGTTATGGTAAAGAAGTTAGAGGATTAAATAGATTACACCAATTTGACAAAGTAGAGATTGTACAAGTTCAACATCCCGACAAGTCTTATGAGACTTTAGAAGAGATGAAAGCTCACGTTATCGGATTATTAGAAAAGCTAGGACTACCTTATCGTGAATTACGCCTTTGTGGTGGTGATGTGAGTTTTACTTCTGCCTTAACTTTTGATTACGAAGTTTATAGTACAGGTCAAGATAGATGGCTAGAGGTGAGTTCTGTTTCCAACTTCGAAAGCTTCCAAGCCAATCGTTTGAAGCTTCGTTTTAAGGATGAGAATGGAAAGAGTCAATTAGCGCATACTCTAAATGGTAGTGCATTAGCGCTACCTAGAATTATGGCTGCTTTGATTGAAAATAATCAAACTGAAGACGGAATTAAAATTCCTGAAGTTCTACAGCGCTATACTGGTTTCGATATTATCAACTAATGCAAAAAAGGTATTTTATAAAGCTTTCCTATCTAGGTACAAATTATCATGGTTGGCAAATTCAGCCCAATGCCATGACTGTGCAACAAAAAATAAATGAAGCTTTAGAAATACTCTTAAGAGCTCCTCAAATGATAACTGGCTGTGGAAGAACCGATACAGGTGTCCACGCCAGTGAATTTTATGCGCATTTGGAAATAGATTTTGAAAAAACTCGGTTTCCCTTGGAACAAATGGTTTATAAATTAAACTCTATACTTCCTTATGACATAGCCATTCAAGAAATATTTGAGGTTGATAAAGATGCACATACCCGGTTTGATGCTTCAAGCAGAACTTATGAATATCACATCGTCACTCAAAAAAACCCTTTCAAGAAAGATTTGAGTTATCAGCTACCTTTTAAAAATGTGAATTTTGAAGGGATGAATGAGGCCGCTAAAATACTTTTTGAATATAGTGATTTTGAATGTTTCTCGAAAACAGGTACCGATGTAAATACCTTTAATTGCAAAATCATGAAAGCCGAATGGAATTTGGAGGAGGATCATTTATGGGTCTTTACTATTCAAGCAGATCGTTTCCTTCGAAATATGGTAAGAGCCATTGTAGGTACTTTATTAGAAGTTGGACAAGGAAAAATGAGTTTACAAGAATTTAGAGCCGTAATAGAAAGTAAAAATCGCGGAAATGCAGGCTGGTCTGTTCCAGGACAAGCTTTATTTTTAACTAAAGTTGAATATCCTTTTCTTAATCATTAGGAAATAGCCTTTAAAACAAAAATCCCAAAATCTTAAGATTTTGGGATTTTTTATGCCTGAATATTTTCACCTAGAACAAATAATTCAATCCGATATAAATTCCCGAACCACCATCTTTATCACTAACAACTCTACCATAATCCACTCCGAAAATGAAATTATGATTCATTGCTATCTTTAAACCTAAACCATAACTGGTATGTATACTTTCAGCCCCCACATCAAAATAATCTTCTTTATCAATAGTTGGATCATCAATTATTGCAATCTGGTCTTCTGTGGGTATTAACTTCACCACTTGTCCACCATCGAGAAAACCATTTAAACCAATATAAAAGTTCTGATTAAACCAATCGAAATAAATGACTTTCCAACGCAACTCTAAATTACCATAAGCTATACCATCTCCTACTACTCTATTTCTCTTGATACCTCTAAGGCTTCTTGCCCCACCTAATCCTTCTGAGAAAGCTCCTCTAAGAGCACTCGTAATAATTAATTGATCAGTATACCAAGGTCCCTTATTCACCAGACTTGATTGATAGCCGATTCTATAAGCAAAAGTTAATCGGTCTTTTACAATATTGAAGTATTGTCTGTGAGTTAAATAAAATTTAAGATAGCCTTCATCCACATCATTGATAAAGGAAGGAGCAAAGAACAAACCGGCTTCAGTCCAAATTCCTTTTGTAGGATGAGCGCGATTATCTCTAGAATCATAAACCAGACCAGCTTTTAATCCCATCACCATTCCACCATCTTTAGTTTTTGCATCTATCAATCCCCATTCTTGATATCTTTCATATAAACCAGGCATCGAATCAATAGGAAGCAAAAGATCATCGCCATCTTTTCCTTTATTAAATTTATCAATATTAACACTAGAAATTTCCATATTATAAAACTCAACACCACCAGTCCAATTCAAGTTCTTTATGGCTAATTTCCCCTGAAAATCAACTCGAGTACGGAACATGTTTCGTTTTTGCTTATAAAACATTCGACTTATGTAGTCTTCTACATTATCCTGATCAATCCATGCTTGATTATACACAGATTCATATCCATTAAACCCAATAAAATCATAGGCATCATCTGGAATATAGCTCATATCGAAATTGATTCTAACACCCTTAATCAGACGATCGCTTTCATAGGCAAAACGGAAAATTCCACTTCCCTTTGTAAATAAACTTCCTTCCACGTAAAACATATGATCGTATTCAGGAAATCTACTTCCATCACCATAATGATAAATGGATCCTAAAGCACCATACTGAAATCCGAGATCACTATCATAGGATACCACAGGTAGTGCCCCAAAGCTCCATCCTTTTTTAATTTTAGCAGTCTTAGTGCTGTCACTTTGCTGCGCAAGAACAGGCCATGCCAACAAAGCAATACTTAACAATAATAGTATTCTTCTTTTCATATATTTAGGTTTTGTTATTATCTTGTAGTTTGAGATTATTCTTATGTCGCTGAGAATCTCGCTTGGTTTTTTTTTCGAGATTCTTTTGTAAAGCCATTGTCAAATCAATTCCGGTCTGATTAGCTAAGCAAATAAGAACAAAAAGCACATCAGCAAACTCGTCGGCTAAATCTACTTTTTCATCACTTTTTTTAAAGGACTGCTCTCCGTATTTACGAGAAATAATTCTAGCCACCTCCCCTACTTCTTCCATCAAAATGGCCATATTGGTCAATTCATTAAAGTATCTCACTCCATTTTCCTTGATCCAAATATCAACGACTTCTTGTGCTTGTGCTATTGTTAAACTCAATGATATATATTTTTTTGATTGCTCGAATATAGGATTTTGTATGGAGATTGACAAATCTGAGACAAATTCGTTATTTAAACTCATTTTTTTTAATTCATCTCTAAGAAATTACGTTATACACTCATGTTTTTTATCCCTATTTCTAAGCTCATTTTTAGTACTTTTGCAAAAATTTTTATGTGATGAATCCAATCGATATACAAGTATCCTCAGAAATAGGAAAGCTGGAAGGTGTTATCTTACATTCACCTGGTCCTGAAGTAGAAAACATGACTCCTCAAAATGCTGAAAGAGCCTTATACTCAGATATTTTGAACTTAACTGTTGCTACTAAGGAATATGATGAATTTAGCGGGGCCTTAAATAAATTAACCCAAACTTTTGAAGTAAAAGACCTTTTAGAAGATATTTTGGGTAATGATAAGGTGAAGGAAACATTGATTAAGAGAATTCTAAAAAGTGAAAATATAGAACGTTACGAACGTCATATTACTGATTTAACTAATAAAGACTTAGCTGCCACCTTAATTCAAGGAGGTGAAATGGTAGTTAACAATTTGACCAAATTTCTGGATCCAGATCGATATACTCTAAAACCCTTGCATAACTTTTTCTTTATGCGTGACGCTTCTGTCTCTGTCAACAAGAGAGTTCTCATTAACAAGATGGCCAATGAAGTTAGGGAAAGGGAAGCTATTATCATGGAAAGCATATTCGACTTCCATCCTGGTTTTAATACTAGAACAGTAAATCCACAGACTATTGCTCGTACCATGAAAAACTTAACCATAGAAGGAGGTGATGTTTTAATTGCTAGAGAAGATATTTTATTGATAGGCCTCGGCCCAAGAACTACTAGTCAAGGAATCGATTTTATTATTGAGTGTTTAAAAAGTACTAAAGAAAGAAGACATATCATTGTTCAGGAGTTACCCCATAGTCCTGAATCTTTCATTCATTTAGACATGGCCTTCACTTTCTTGGATAAAGATAAATGTATGATCTACGAACCAGTTATCATGCAAGCAAATCGTTTTAGAACAATTATGATTACTATAGATAATGGCAAAGTAGATTCTATTAAAGAAACCGCGAATATCTTTAGTGGGCTAAAATCTTTAGGCATGGACATGAAACCTATTCATTGTGGTGGTCATAGCGACCCATATACTATGGAAAGAGAACAATGGCATAGTGGAACAAATTTCTTTGCATTAGCACCTGGAAAGGTGATTGGATATGGAAGAAATGTATATACTATTGAAGAATTAAATAAAAATGGTTTTGAAGTCATTACTGCAAAAGATGTGGTGAGTGAGAAACGAAACCCTGAAGAATATGAAAAATACGTTATCACAATCGAAGGTAGCGAATTAGCTCGAGGTGGCGGTGGTGCACGTTGCATGACTATGCCAGTTAGAAGAGCAGAAGTAAACTGGTAATATGGAAAAAAAAGGCAAATTATATCTGATTCCTAACACATTAGGTGAAAGCAATCTGGAAGACATTATTCCCAATGGTAATATTGAGAAGATCCTAAATATTAAACACTTTATTGTTGAAGAATTGAGGAATGCGCGCAGGTTCTTAAGCAAAGCGGGCTGGAAAGGAAGAATTGAGGAATTGGAGTTTTTAGAGCTGAACGAGCACAGTAAACCTAGAGATATTATCAGCTACTTAAATAACGCTGAAAAAGGTCAAGACATTGGATTATTAAGTGACGCTGGAACTCCTTGCGTTGCAGATCCTGGTGCAGATATCGTTTCTATGGCTCATGCTAAAGGAATTAGAGTTATTCCTTTAGTTGGACCATCCTCTATCCTACTAGCTCTAATGGCTAGTGGTTTTAATGGGCAAAATTTTGCCTTCTTAGGCTATCTTCCTCGTGAAAGAGGTCAAAGAGAAAGAACCATCAAGGACCTTGAAAATAAAATTTTCAGACAACATCAAACTCAGATATTTATTGAAGCTCCATATCGTAATAATCAAATGCTAGAGAGTTTAATAAAGACCAGTTCCCCAACTACTAAAATATGTGTTGCAACGGATATAACTTTGGAAACTGAGCTTATTATTAGCGATACTGCTCAAAATTGGAAAAAAAGGAAAGACCCTATTGATATCCATAAACGAAATACTATATTTTTGTTATACAAATAGTATAAACAATACAGAAAACGAAAAAAACCACTCCTAGAAATAAGAGTGGTTCTTTTTTTATAGCATTTTAATCAGTTTCTAGTGCTGAACTCCACCATCTCCGTGAACATGACCGTGAGATAATTCCTCCTCAGAGGCTTCACGCACGTCAAGTATTTCACCAGTGAAATAAAGGTTTACACCAGCTAAAGGATGATTAAAATCCATAACTACTTTATCCTCTTTAATTTCTTTTACTAGTCCATTCAATGGCTGACCTTGATCATTTTGCATTGGAATCGAATTTCCTACCTGAAGCATTTCAGTATCAATTTCACCTTCTACTTTAAAAATGTCTTTATCTAACTCAATAACAGCATTTGGATTAAGTTCACCATAACCTTCTTTACTTTCAATACTAAAACCATAAGAATCACCAGCCTTAAGGCCTTCTAATTCATTCTCAAATTTTGGCAATAAGCTTCCAGCACCAAATAAAACAACAAAAGGCTTGTCTTTAGTAACTTCTTGGATTAAGTTTCCTTGCACGTCATTTTCACTTAGGATATAAGTAAGGGAAACCACTGTGTCTTTTGTAATCTTCATATCAATATTTTCTTTTCGGTTACTTCATCATCTTATATCGACCTTAGAAGTCTCCAATTCAATAATTAAAAAATTTTGGCGAAGGTAGGGATAATTCATTAATTGACTAGGCAATTAAAGACAAGAAAATGAGCAAATTAAAATAAATGTTAAAATCAGAAAACCCATGCAACTTTTTATGCTTATTTTTGTTTTTAACATAAAGGAATTAATAACATTGTAAATCCCACTCATCATGAATAAAAAAGCTATCTTCTTCACCTTATCCTTATTTCTTATTTTAGTTTCTGCCAAATCATCAGATGTAATTAACCACCCAAGTCCAGAGAAAAAGATGTGGGCCAAGTCATTTATAGGCCAAAAAGCACCTGCCATTGAAGTGGAGGGCTGGGTTACAGAACCTGGTGATTTAAAAGGTAAATATGTGCTTATAGATATTTGGGCTACTTGGTGTGGACCATGTAGAAAGGGTATTCCAGAGTTAAACGAGTGGCAAAAAAAATTCGCCGACAAATTAGTGATTATAGGAATAAGTAATGAAACTAAGGAAAAAGTAGAACCCTATGCAAAAGAACATATTCAATATGCCAATGGTTTCGATACGCAAAGTAGAGTAAAGAACGAGTTAAAAGTAACTGGTATTCCTCATGTGATTCTGATCAACCCAGAAGGGATTGTAATTTGGGAAGGCTTTCCTAAACTACCAGGTGAAGAATTAACAACTGAGGTACTCAAGGACTTACTTAAATAAAATGAGTAAACCAAATAGGTGTTGGTGGGCTGGTGAGGATCTTCTATATCAAGAATACCACGATAAAGAATGGGGCAAACCTGTTCATGAAGATCAAGAATGGTTTGAGTTTTTGGTATTAGAGACATTTCAAGCCGGATTAAGTTGGATTACCATCCTCAGAAAAAGAAAAAATTTCTTTGATGCTTTTGATCAATTCGATTATAAAAAGATTGCCCTTTATGGTGAGGAAAAAGAAACAGAATTGTTACAAAATGTAGGGATCATCAGAAATAAGCTCAAGGTAAAATCTGCCATCAGCAATGCCCAATCTTTTTTAAAGATTCAAGAAGAATTTGGTAGTTTCGACAAATACATATGGGGCTTTGTCAATCACCAGCCTATTATCAATCATTTTAAAGATAAATCGGAAGTCCCTGCGAATACTCCGCTATCAGATAAAATCTCCAAGGATTTAAAAAAGCGAGGATTTAAATTTGTTGGAACAACTGTAGTTTACGCCTTGATGCAATCTTGTGGTTTGGTGAATGACCACTTGGTGGGCTGTGATTTTCGGGAGTAAAGCATGCTATCCAGTCCCTCCGAGGGCTATGAGCCCTCGGAGGGACTGGATTAAAAACTTTCCAAACTTTTTGGGTTCTGACGATGAACGAATATAAAATTCTCCAAATCTTCAAAAGCCAAAATCGCATTTTCCTTTTTAACCAAACTTGGTAATTCTGAAATAATATATTTGTAAGAACTAAAATTCCAATGTTCAAGTTTTTTTAACTAAACCAGCGCTTTTAGGATTATTGTTAATATGCAGAATTAGATTCCTCATGTATTTCACAGAAGTTACTTTATTACGTTTAAATCTATCAATAAATAAACGTCCTCTTCTGTTATTTTCTTTATTAAAAGCCTGAGCATAAGAGTTAAATACACTTCCTATTTTTCTTGAAATGAGATTACTTAATTCATTTTCAGTTATTTTCTCATCTACAGAAAACAATTCTCACAATTCATTTACAGGTTTTATCTTTACTAAAAAGTGAAAATGATTGGGCATTAAACAATACACAATAATATCGTCGCAAGGAATCATTTTCTTATTGCATAATTCCAGGAAGTAGCTATAATTTCTATTACTCTTAAATAATTTGTCATTCCCAACAGCTCTATTAAAAACATGGTAATATGCTTCGGGTAGGAGTATTTCTCTTTGCGTTGCCATAGAAATAAGTTTCCATAAAGGTAATAAGAAATCAAATTCTGATTTATTTCAGACGACAAAAAAATGCCATCACAAAAAGGTGACAGCATTTTTTATCATTGATTAAACAGATACTATTCAACAATAGTATTCCAACCATGTGTATCTTCAACTTCTCCTAATTGGATAGCTAATAATCTTTTGTATAATTTTGTTGACCAAGGGCCAGGTTCTCCATCAGTAGAGTAGGTATAAGTCTTGTCCAACTCTCTATCTACTATTTTCCCAATTGGCGAAATAATAGCAGCAGTTCCACAAGCTCCAGCCTCCTCGAAAGTTCCTAATTCTTCAACTGGAACAGATCTTCTTTCAACAGTTAATCCTATGTCTTCAGCAATTTGACGTAAACTCATATTGGTGATTGAAGGTAGAACAGTATGTGAATCAGGTGTTATATATTTTCCATCTTTAATACCAAAGAAGTTAGCTGGGCCAGCTTCATCAATATATTTTTTCTCTTTAGCATCTAAGAACATAACAGAAGCAAACCCTTCGTCGTGAGCTCTAGTACCTGGACGTAAAGAAGCAGCGTAATTGCCACCTACTTTAATATGACCTGTTCCCAATGGAGCAGCTCTATCATAATCTCTTACCAATTGAATATCGACTGGCTTGAATCCTTCTTTGAAATATGGACCAACAGGAGTTACAAAAACTATGAATAAGTATTCATTAGCAGGCTTCACACCAACCTGAGCGCCAGAACCAAATAATACTGGACGTAAATATAAAGAAGCACCTGTACCATAAGGAGGAACAAATTCTTTGTTTAATTTAATCACTCTCATGATCATCTTCATGAATAATTCAGTAGGTACCTCAGCCATCATAATACCTTCGGCAGATTTTTGCAATCTCTTTGCATTCTCTTCCCAACGGAATAAACGGATTTGACCATCTTTACCTCTAAAAGCTTTTAAACCTTCGAAAGCTTCTTGACCATAGTGTAAAGCTGTGGCAGCCATGTGTATACTAACATGCTCAGAAGATGTGGTCTCTATAGAACCCCATTTACCATCACGATAATAACAACGAACATTATAATTTGTTTTTGAGTATCCAAAGGGTAATTCACCCCATTTAATATCTTTCATGTATCGATTATTTTATATTTTACGCTCTTGTACAAAGATAAGCAAAAAGGTAGCTCAGGATTATTGTTGGATAGAATTCAGAGTTTCTCGGACATGGAATTTGTTCCATGTTCTTAGTTTGAAAGCTTATTGTTTCAAACCTTTGGAATAATTCATCAATCTAAAACTATTCCAATAGCTCGTTTAACTTAAAGGTCTCTTTTACTTTTGGTCCTCTTTCTGTAGCTTCTAGCCTACAACATTCATTATAAATATCATGTTCGAAAAATAAGACATAATCATTTTCAATAGCCTCCTCATAGAATTGCTCTTTCTCTTGGAGTGTGAGTAGTGGACGCGTATCGTAAGCCATTACCCAGGGCATAGGAATATGAGCGGTACTTGGTAATAAATCGGCCATAAACACAACCGTTCTTCCATTATAGTTTATATGTGGGATTACTTGTCCATCTGTGTGACCATTAAACAATTTCACGTGGAAATTAGGAAACAGTTCTCCTTCTTCTTCTATGATATTCAATTGTCCAGACTCCTCCATGGGCTGGATATTCTCTCCTAGGAAACTGGCTTTTTCTCTTTTGTTTGGTTTGGTGGCCCATTCCCATTGTGCCTTGCTCACCCAATACTTGGCATTTTTAAAAGCTGGAATCAATTTAGTTTTATCCTCATTCCATTCAATACTTCCTCCGGTATGATCGAAATGAAGGTGAGTGAGTACCATATCGGTGATATCATCTTTTGATAAACCTAATTTAGCCAAGGAAGACTTTAGAGTTTCTTCTCCATTTAAGTGAAAATGCTTGAGGAATTTCTCGTCCTGCTTGTCTCCTATCCCATTATCTATTAAGATTTTTCTATCGCCATCAATCACTAAAAGACAACGCATGGCTAAGTTGATCAAATTGTTCTCGTCGGCTGGATATTTCTTGGACCACATTACCTTTGGAACAACGCCAAACATGGCTCCTCCGTCTAGTTTTAGGTTTCTGGTTTCTATACTATATAATTTCATATTTTTATTTTTTCGATCGCGCATTACGCTAATTCTCACGGATTAATTTAATATAAAACCAAAGATAACTCAATTGCAATGAAATTCGTCTTTCTTTGAAATTATTAACGATTACATGGTTTAAAAATCTGCATAGATTTAATTTGTCTGCCAATACCTAAAAGGGAGCAAAAAAATCTTTAAAGAATAAACCCTATTATTGATAATCAGATTTTTGAACAAACTTTTCTTCGCTTCCTTTCATCACTCCTAACATCATGACGAGTGCACTTACTAGAATGATATAAAATAAGACGCCTTCGCTAAGTAAACCAATACTATCAGCCTCAGGAATATTATAAAACAAAAGGATGGTAATTAAGCCTCTCGGTGCTACATAAAACTCTAGACTAAGACTCTCTTTGTGGAAAATCTTTAAATAAGCATATCGGCTTCCATAAATAACTAGAAGGATTAATGAGCCTAGAATGATGACATTGAAATTGAGTAAAGACATGAGGTTTAAGGAATAACCAAACACAAAAAAGAAGATGGTTCGAATCATAAATGCACCTTCAATGGTGATCACTTTAAACTGGTCAATATGCTGTTTAAGCATGACATCTTCTGCATACTTCTTAAATATCCACCATTTAATTCGTGGTGCATTATGAAGAATCACACCAAAAATAAGAATGATCACTAATGATGAGAAATGCAGCATTTTTCCAATAACGAAAAGCAAAACAATCACTGCCAATAGCAAGATAAAACGAATCTGGAGAATATCTTTCTTGATAAACTCGAAAATGAGGATGGTTAAACCCACAGCAATCACAGTGACCAAAAACAAATCTAAGGCCACAAAACCAATAGATTTACCAGAAACTTCTGGGTTCATCACAAAGAAATTAAATAATAGAATCCCCAGAATATCGGAGAATATGGATTCGTAAACAACGAACTCTTTCTTTAGTTTCAATACATTTTCAACACTAGGAATAGCAATGGCAGAACTGATAATTGAGAAAGGAATGGCATTAATAATACAAGAACGAATTTCCAATTCTGGAACAAAAAGCTTGATAACAAAGGCTATTAAGCCTGTGGTTATCACCAGAATTGATAGGGCTGAAAAAAATGCATTACGAATGAGAGGAAGTTTCTTTCTGGTAAAATCCAGTTCCAAAGCACCTTCTAATACAATTAAAATTAACCCGAGTGTTCCAAAAAACTGAAGGCTCTGCTGGAGAATCTCCACAGAGTCGGCCAAGTCAGGAAAAGTAAAACGAGCACTAATCCCCAGTAATAAGAGCAGTAATACCGATGGAATTTTGAATTTCTTAGAGATGAGAGAAAACACATAAGAAATAATGACCAAAAGGCTAAAAGCAATAAGAGCGATATAGAATTGTTGTTGCATTGTTTTATTGAATCAGTTTTATGCTAGCAAATATAATTATCAATATGGTATGTTTCGTTTTTTATATAATGTTTAGCAAATTTTTACCTACTATACTTATTGAGCATATATTTATATCTTTACAAGAACTAATTTATCCAGATGAAAAAGTATCTCTTCTTTTTACTCGCCCTTGTTTTCGTTTCTTTTACTTCCGACAGAAATAAAAGCAAATATAATATTCCAATCTTAGCTTTTAGCACAATGGCTGGTGATATCGATTTAGATGGTGATAATGATATTATTGTAGGCCATAGAATATATTGGTTGCTCGATAGCCCAGTAATAACAGTGCTAGACAATATGCAAAGTGGAGAATTTAGTATTAGCGATACTATTAAAGATTTTTACGCCTATCAATACAATATTATTTTAGCTGATGTTGATAATGATGATTTTCCAGATATTATTGGCTTGGGAATAGATGCTTCTGAAGAAATCTCAGAAATGTTTATAAGAGTACTTTATAACTCAGGTGGTGAGTATAATAGCTATCAGGACTTTGCTTTAAACACCCATGAGCCTATTTCCGATATTGACTATGGCGATATAAATGGTGATGGTCATGTAGATTTGGCTATCACATCTAACCATGGCCAGTTTTGGGGAGTATTATATAATGATGGCATTGGCAATTTCTCTGCACCCGAATATTATGAAACGGAAGGTGCATATCCAAATTCCATTGATTGTGGAGATATCAATAGCGATGGTAGGGCCGATATTGTTTTAATCAGACAAAGTGTTGAAGTTTTTTTTAGCACTGTGAATGGTTTCGAAAATATAACACTTGAAGAAGGAAGTAGTTGGAAGCATGCTGCCAAGATTGTTGATTTTGACCTTGATGGAGAAAATGATATTATCACATTTGGTGGAACTCCTGTTACCCTACTTGATTTTTATAAAAATATTGAAAATAATAATTTAGAAGTTCAAGAAGAGTTTGTAGGATATTTTCAATCTTCAGAATTCCAGATTTGCGATATAAATAATAATGAATATCAAGATGTGGTGTTTGAATTATTAGATAAAACGGGCTATGTGATTTATTATAATCAGGGCAATTTTCAATTGGCCGATTCGCAATTTATAGCATTGCCAGCAGCTAATCCTGAAGAGCAATGGAGAAGTTTCTTTTGTGCCGATATGGATGGTAATGGATTTCAGGATATTATTTGTGTAAAAACAGTGGATGAGATAGTATCAGACAATTTAGAAATATTGTTTAACGATGGTGAAGGGAATTTTATTGAAAACCCAATAGCGGCAATAAACAATATCAATATAAACAAATCTTCATTATCAGCAAATCCCAATCCTTTTACCGAACAAACCCAAATTCATTTTACGCTGGAAAAAGCCTCTTTGGTTTTATTGGAAATATTTAACCTAAAAGGAGAACTAGTATGGCAATTAGAGAAAAAATATACTGCCGGAAAACAAAGCATCCTCTGGAATGGAAAAGACCAAAATGGGAATAATTGCAAACCTGGGGCTTATATTATAAAAATTTTAAACGACCATAAAACGCCAAATACTATTCAAATTATTAAACAATAAAAAAAACGTATTATGAAAAAACTATCCTTAATTTTATTTATGAGCTTTTTTAGTTTCATTTCAATAAACCTGAAAGCACAATTCACACAACAACAAGCTATTAACTTGGTGTTAAACCAAATACTGGATCAAGAACTCAATAAAATTGATGTTTATATCTCCCAAGCTCCAGTATCTAATCAAACTACTATTTCATTATGGGATAATACCAGTGTTAATCTGTTATATGCCAATAATTGGATTTGTTTTGTTGACGATTGGCCTTTTGCTAATTGGGCCCATCAATGCCGCTATATTATTATTGATGCAGCTAGTGGCAATTATCAGATACAAAATAAAAAATTCTATCCATTCGATTTGGAAACGAGCTATACCTCTATATCGCAATTGCCTAGACCAATAATAACAAGCCTCCCACCTCAACCTGATATTGTTACCAATAAAGCAGAACCGAATGCTAATTTGTATGCTATTATTATTAACGGATATCCAGATACTAGAATCCGTAAAGAAATAGTATATGATATATTGAGAGATGAGGGGATAATCTAATACTAATTTCATTTTTTCCTCATTATGTGAATCAAAGCCACTTAGAAAAAGCATAAGCGCCCTGATAGAATACTAAAACTAGTTTTTCTTTATTTAGAATTCACCAAAATAAGCTGTAAAACTCATAAATAATATTAATTTTGCTTTAATGGGAGAAAACAATACATACGAACAATTTGAGTTGACTCGAGAATTTATTGAGGAACTTCAGCAAAACATTGAATTTGAGCAAAAAGATCAAATCATTGCCATGTTGGAAGATCTTCATCCTGCTGATATTGCAGAGATATACGAGGAACTTAATATTGATGAAGCTAAATTTACATTCTTGCTGCATGAGCAAGAAGTAGCAGCTGATGTTTTAGCAGAATTAGAAGAGGATGATAGAAAGAAGTTCTTAAAAGCCTTCCCTGCTAGTATTCTTGCCAAGCGTTTTATCGAGAACATGGATTCCGATGATGCAGCCGACCTAATCCAGGAATTACCAGAAGAAAAGCAGGAGCGTGTTCTTTATCACATGAAAGATGAAGAGCAAATTGAAGACATTAAGGAGCTTTTAAGCTATGACGAAGACAGTGCTGGAGGACTAATGGCCAAAGAGTTATTCTTGGTTAATCAGGAATCTACAGTTCGTCAGTGTTTGGTAGAGCTT
The DNA here is from genome assembly GCF_013166635.1 of Lentimicrobium sp. S6. NCBI lineage: Bacteria > Pseudomonadati > Bacteroidota > Bacteroidia > Bacteroidales > Lentimicrobiaceae > Lentimicrobium > Lentimicrobium sp. S6. Next base: position 21,960 of record NZ_JABKBZ010000052.1, read on the forward strand.
AGAAAACAAGCCGAAGAAGTTCACGATGTATACTATATTTATGTAGTTGATGATGCCAATATATTAATAGGTACGCTATCCTTAAAATCTCTATTAATTGCTTCAGCTCAAACTAAAGCCAAAGACATTTGTAATACCGATATCATCAGCGCCCAATTAGATGAAAAATCGGAGGAGGTTGCTTTGATGATGCAGAAGTATGACTTGGTAGCATTGCCAGTTGTTAACAAGACTGGAGAGTTAATGGGTAGAATTACCATTGATGATGTGGTGGATGTCATTAAAGAAGAAGCAGAAAAAGATTACCAGATGATTTCTGGTTTGACCGATGATGTGGAGTCTAGCGATAGTGTTTATCGTTTGACACGTGCTCGTTTTCCTTGGCTACTCATAGGACTCTTTGGCGGAATTATTGGAGCAGGAGTTATTGGTCATTTTGAGGGCGATATTGCAAAATATGCTGGCCTAGCTTTATTCCTTCCTCTCATTGCCGCAATGGGTGGTAATGCTGGAGTACAATCTTCTTCTATCATAGTACAAGGAATTGCATCTGGCGATATGGGAATCGATAGCATAGCAAAAAAACTGGTCAAAGAATTAGCAGTATCCTTTGTTAATGGAATTATCCTTTCTATGTTAATATTCACCTACAGTTATTTCTTCCACGACTCATTCCCCTTAACTATTTCTGTAAGTATTGCACTGTTTATAGTCATCATATTTGCCTCTCTTTTTGGCACCCTAGTACCCATGCTTTTAAATAAATTTGAAATAGATCCCGCCTTAGCTACAGGTCCATTTATCACCACTGTGAACGATATTATGGGACTATTGATTTATCTTTATATTGCTCGTATGGTATTTTTAGTTTGGGTTTAGTAACAGCTCAGCAATAAACCTGACTTTACTATAAACTGGATCAATAAAGATTGTGAAAATCTAAACCATTTTTGCCTTGACTAACAGTCATGATCTATCTCCCCACTCATTTCTTGTTTAATTCTTCAAGATTGACAAACTTAAAATAGGGCATATAAACAACTAGTGAACAACCTGTTAGCGACACACCATTAATAACGTGCTTTCAAATATTCAATCCACTCCTGTCCTTCTAAACTACCAAATACATTTTCGGCAGTAATAATGAATTTCTCAAAGGTGATAGGAAAGAAATAATCTCTTTTTGATTCTCTGAGACATGTAGTATACTTCTCAGAAGCTTCAGCCTGGTAGGTATTGCCTTCAGGATAAATATGGACTGAACGGAAATCGTTTAATTGCTTATTGGCAGCTAGTTTTAATCCTAGCAAATGGTTTCTCCACAACTGCTTCAACTGATCTGTCCGTAACTCGTTTACTTTTTCAGTTACAAAGAAATAACTATCTCTAGTTAATACATGGTAGATAGAATCCTCTTGTTCGAACATCCTGGCTTTTTCTCGTTTATCATAAGGATAAGATTTCTCGGCATATTTAAATCCAATTCCTAAAGCACATTTACTTTCTCCGCTTTCATATTCTATATAAGCATCAAAACTGGTATTATCATCCAATAATTCATGTTTCTTCATATCAGAAGCAAAGTCGATCTTGATGCGATTTACTTTATCCACTTGAATCTTATTAGAAAACAAGGTTTCGAGGAAAGTATTCACTAAATCGGGCTGCTCATTGCGCAGTTTCTCCAATGGAAAAATGAAATTATAAGGGATATGCTTACTATCTACTAAGTTCACCATATCGGAGCTCACAAAGTTAACTCGTTCTCCTTTATTCTCCTTGGCCCACTCTCTTAAAGCTTGCCACTCTTTTGGGTTATTATGACAGTAAAAATTTCCTCCTTTTTGGGCATCAGAATCATGTAAAAAGTTTTCATACTCCTTGTTCTTCTTACCATATGTACCAGATTTAGTAAATCCGAGACTCTTCTTAAAAGCAATTTGCTTATCCTTTGCTATATCTTTCCAATTCGATGCCATCTTCTACTTCTTTTATTTGATTCATTTTATCTTGTCACTAAACAAGCGCGCAAAAGTATACAATATTTATAGAACTTCTTTAAAATCAATAATAAAATCGAACAGTAAAAAAAATCATCGCATAGAATGCTGTGTAATGAAGAAATTCATCACTGATTAGTTAATCTCACTATTGTCTATAAAGTTAAGTTTATAATAACATGATAGCTAAAAAACATACTGAATTTCTGAAAAATATTAAAGACAAGTTAGTTTGTAATTTGTAGTAATCGCAGATAAAATGGCTTAGAGCTGGTGTTATACAATGGGTATTATTCACTAACTTTGCCAAAAAAAATAGCACAATGGAGTTGAAATTAAAAAGACCAATAGCCTTTTTAGATTTAGAAACCACAGGAATAAAAGTGGCAACTGATAGAATAGTAGAAATCAGTATCGTAAAGATTCATCCCGACGGAAAAAAGGAAATTAAAACCCGAAGAGTAAATCCTGAGATGCCCATCCCTGTTGAAACATCAGAGATTCATGGTATTTATGATGAAGATGTAAAAGATGAACCTAACTTTAAAGCTTTAGCCAAAAGCCTAGATGCATTCCTCAAAAACTGTGATTTGGCTGGTTATAACTCCAATAGATTTGACATTCCTCTTCTAGCTGAAGAATTTCTGCGTGCCGGTGTTGACTTCGATGTAGAGAACAGATATTTGGTGGACGTTCAAAATGTCTTCCATAAAATGGAACAAAGAACATTGGTGGCTGCCTATAAATTCTATTGTGAAAAAGAACTTATAAATGCACATAGTGCCGAAGCAGATACCATTGCAACTTTTGAGATTATGGAAGCCATGCTCGACAAGTACGAAGGAGTAGAATTCACCGATAAAAAAGGAAATGTAAGCACTCCTGTAGTAAACAATGTGAAAGCCTTAAGCGAATTCTCCACTGTGAATAGAAATGTGGATTTAATAGGCCATATTGTTCTAAATGATAATGACGAAGAAATCATCAATTTCGGAAAACATAAAGGCAGATTAGTAGCAGAGGTATTCAAAACAGAACCTAGCTATTATGATTGGATGATGCGCGGTCAATTCCCAGAATACACCAAGAAAGTCATTACTAAACTAAAGCTCAAAAGCGCTAGTCAAGGGAATATGAAGTTGTCTTAACAACTCCTACTCCACCGAAAAATAAGACTCTAAATCTTTCAAAGTAGATTCACTGGTTTTAATATCATGAACCAGTTCTCCTTTATCTAAAACTACTATTCTATCACATACTTCGGTCACGTGGTTTAAATCGTGACTAGAAATGAGCATAGTTACTTTCTGGTCTTCTTGCATACTACGTAAAAGCTTTTTCAAACGGATTTGAGTACTAGGGTCCAAATTAGAAAAAGGCTCATCTAGAATCAAAACTTCCGGCTGTGTCATAATAGCTGCGGTGATGCCTATCTTTTTCTGATTTCCTTTGGAGAAATCCCTGATATACTTCTTTTTGCCTAAAACTTCCCCATCGAAAAATGGTTCAAAACCCTTCATGAAATCTTCAATATCTCCTTTGCTCAATCCATTGATAGCACCCACAAACTCAAAATACTCTTCAGCAGTAAGGAAATCGATAAGAAAACCCTCATCTAAATAGGAACCAGTATAAGCTTTCCAATGTTCAGAACCTGCCACACTAGTATCTTTGGAATAAATTTCGCCTGTATGCGCTTTGATTAAATCGAGGATTAATCTAAAAAGGGTAGTTTTACCTGCTCCATTATTACCAACTAAGCCAAAGCTCTCCCCTTTTTTAATTTCTAATTGTGGAATGTTTAAAACAGTTTCACCACTATATTCTTTTGATATTTGTTTAATATTCAACATCACTTGTATTTTTAAATTATTGACGATAACCTTCTGCAATTCCATATCTTTTCTCTTGGAAATGTTTTACAGCTAAGTTGATAAAATATTTATGGAAAATCATTCCTAGAATTCCAAGTAGACTCAAAAACATAACGCCTACTTCGTATCCAAAAAAGGCTTTAATGGGCGCATAAATAAGCATGGGGATAATTAATAAGGGAAGAACAATCAGAAAATTATTGATGCCCACGCCTTGATAGTTCATCATAGCTCCTTTGCTTAAATCCATTCGCTTTTTATTATACGAAGCCGTATATAGCAGCAATAGCGCATTCACGCCAATATTATAAATAAGTGCGGCGATATTTAAATAGAAAATCTCCATTCCGAAATAAATATAGGGGATGGTGAAGAAATATAATACCACAGAAACTATCACCATTAAATAATACTTGGCTTTAAAATAATCATAAAAGCTGGTTTTAGAGCTCAATATGAAATCGAAATGCGCACTTTCCCATGCCATAATATACTGTCCGTAAGCCATTAAAAAACCTCCCGTGATAAATAAACCCACAAACACCAACCAACCCGATTTTGTATTATAAATCTCATTGGGATAAAATATCAAACCATATAATAAAAACATGGGGATAAGGAATAGAACCGTTCTGGAGCGTTTATTTCTAAATAATAAACGAACTTCTTTTAATACCAACTCCCCTACTACTCCAAATTCTTTAAGCTTTACAAAAGAATCGCTTAAGCTATGATCAGATTTTTCTTTTTGTGAAAGATCCTCCACATATATAATGCTTTTAATAAAAAAGATATTATAAAAATACCAGAAAAGAAGAGCCACAACAGGAACAATGATATATAAAGGCTGAACTAAAAGCCCCATAAAAAACCACTCACTTATATTGGAGATAGAAAAAATATCATAGTTATCGAGAAGGAACAAACTGGTAATTATTGCTATTAAAACAAAACCTAACCAAGGCTTCCCCGTACTTTTTCTTTTCAACCAAATCAGCTTAAAATTCAAGGCCCATTCGAAAAATAGTATTCCAAAAAACCAAATCATAGCGGAGGGCATGCCATGAAATTCGGCCACCCATTTTAAAGTAAAGGGCAAGAAAATCAGAACTGGCATCCAGTTGAAAAAGTTAGTCATAGAAGACAGGGTGAGATAAGAAGCTAAGGAGCTGCGTTTCACGGGCAAATGCAAATAGGGTATGGCTTGCATCGCAGGAATGGTTTGCATAAAAAACCGCATCACAAAAACAATCAGGAAGTAATATATTAAACCTCCACTCGCCACTGCTTCGGGGTCTTTGTCTTTTACTACTTCGAGTAAAATCTGATCTAAGAAAATACCTAAGATAACAATATAGGAAAGCAAAATGACTAATAAAAAACCAATAAAGATGTTTAACCCTAGGTTCTTTTGCCAAATACTGCTGCGGCGTGCCGACTTCCATTGATGAAGAATAAACCACTTGAACATAAGCTGATATTTCTTTGTTAATGTTTAAACAAAGCTATAAAAAATTGATTGAAATCAAATTTTATTTTTAGGGTTCTCGATTTACTCTTTTTACCTGAATCACTTGTAATACCAACAGTTTGGATAGATTCTTATTAGCCCTCCTCTATTTGTAGTTCAAAATAGAAGCGATGTATTATTAGCAGATACCATAGCACTAAAACCACAAATAAACTTAGTTTTAAGAATAATAATCAATTCTAATTTTTAAAGACTCCTCTAAAATCAGAACCTGTAGGCTCTTGGAAAACTCTAAGGTCGAATTCTGGGATGGCTGCTAAAATATGATCAAAGATATCTGATTGTATGGCTTCATACTCTACCCAAGATTGTATGCGACTAAACACATAGATTTCCATAGGAATACCTTTTTCCGAAGGATCTAGCTGACGCACGATAAAAGTCATATCATTATGAATCTCAGGTTTATTTCTAAGATAGCGTACTAAATATGCTCTAAATACACCAAGGTTGGTCTGGCGGCGCCCATTTACTTTAACTCCAGAATTAATTTTGGCTTTCGTGTTATACTCCTTCAACTGCTTCTCTGTGCTATCCACATAATCAGCCAAATAGTCATAAGTTTTAAACTTGTCTATCATTTCTTGATCACAAAACTTCACAGTCGTCATGTCAATATTAATGGAACGCTTAATTCTTCTTCCACCAGACTCCTCCATTCCTCGCCAATTTTTCACCGACTCAGAAACCAAAGAATAAGTAGGAACGGTAGAAATGGTTTTATCCCAATTTTGAACTTTAACGGTGGTGAGCGAAATATCAATTACAGTTCCATCGGCATTATGCTTAGGCAGACTAATCCAGTCCCCTTCTTTTACCATATCTAAAGCTGAGAGCTGAATTCCACCCACAAAACCTAGGATGGCATCTTTAAAAATTAATATGATGATGGCAGAAGCCGCTCCCAAACCAGCTAATATAGCTCCTGGTTCTTTACCCAAAAGAAAGGAAATGATAACAATGGTGGTGATGATATAAACTATAATTTTCAAGACCTGAGAAATCCCTTTAATAGGCAATCTTTTATTCTTGGAAAGGAAAGTTACAATATGTGCCAATACTCCAATAATGGAGTTAATGATCATGGCGCTTACTATTGCAAAATAAATATCCAGCATTAAATTAACCACAGAAAGCAAACCTGGAAGATTGGCTAATATATGGTCTACCGAATAATCCATGATAATACCTGGTGCCAAATAACTGGCTTTATGTAATACCTTATGATTCAATAATAAATCATCCCATTGGTTTTTAGTTTTACTGATGGCTTTAATCAATACCACTCTCAATAAAAAGCGAACCAAATAAAAGAAAATCACTGATAGAACAAAGGCTATCAATAGTTCACTATAATTGGCATAAACCTCACTAGTCTCATCGGAGAATCCCAAATAAGAATAGAATTTTGCTAAATACGGATCGAAATAATCATAGAAAGAATACAACATAATGGGTCATTTTTTTGCAAAGCTAATGAAATGTCATAAAAAAAAGCAATCCATATAGAATTGCTTTGATATCATTGCATTTTAAGTCTCAATTACAACCTCTTATAAAACTGTTCTTTAAGACCAAATAATTCTTCTTTGGTAAGACCTTCCTTAAAAATACGAACAGCAAATACCACTTTGCTCGCTCTGTAAAATAAAGAAAGAGCCGCATCATAATTCATCCCAGAATTATTATATTTCATGTCAGTAATGATCTTTTCAAATGGTTCCCAAGTCATATGGTTTGGTATTTCGAAATAAGACATATTCGCATCGAAATTATCTTTATAGCAATCATTTTCTATTGGATCTAAACAAAACTCTTTTTTCACTTGAATAAGAGTAGTGAAAGGACTCACGCTTTTCTTTTTGGCGAACTCAATGCCAGATTCCACATAGGCACTTATCAACTCCGGTATGAAGCTATAGTTTTTTAAATCTTTAATTCTAATGGCAGGGTATTTCTTGTTTTGGTATTCCACATAAGCTATAGCTGAGCTAAATTTAAACTCTACACTTTTTCGAATGTTCTGACTGTGAATAAAAACCTCCTCCGTTAGATATTGTTCCTTAGTGATTAAGAATATTGAATTAGGGTTATAGTTTTGTGGAACAATACCATTATATCCGGGATAGGCATGGGCTGTTTCAAATGCCAAAATATTTTTAGGGTTCTCAAAAAACACCAAATCTTCTTTTTTCATCACTGTGCCCACAGTTTCGATGATTATTTTTTGTTCTTGCATAGTTTTCATTTGTTTTTAGGTGTAAAATTCAGGTAAATGGATGCTTAGTCCAATATTTATTGCGATACTAAATAGGTACTAATCAACATTCTTTCCAAAAATAATGAAATTAGTTCAGAATAAAAAACATTTCGGTTAGCAACTAAAATTCTAAGAAAATTTTAACATTCCCCTGCCCTATCTTGCATTCTTCCTTTTTGAGCAAACGAGTTTGACGGTTAAGACTATATCTTAATTGGGACAGAGTAATTCCAGCTATATGATCTGCTTTTACATATTCCCAACTTAAGACTTCTGTTTTATAATCATAGGGACTCAAGCGGTTGAAAAAGAAGTCTTGGGTGATACCGTAACTTTCTCCTTGCGAGTTAACCATGGTAGCCTTTATCCAAATATTAGCCAAAGCCTGATCACTAATATTCTGCACTTTCATTTCTACATTTACAAAACCCAAACTCGTTTCAACAATTTGAACACTAACTTGAATTTTGGGTGTACTGTCATCTACTTTATTTTTATCCTTTTTAAAGCTGTCTGGAACATAAATGCCGGAAACCAAGCCCTCCGTTTTATCATACATATCGTTGATTTGCTGTAGCTTTAGCTCCATTTTATAGCCATGAATATTATTGGGATAGGTTTTTAAAAAGGTAGTCAACATATCTGAAGCTAAGTCAAGATTCTCTTTATATGGGATGTTCATCAGCATTTCTGCATCCTTCAAAACAGACTCCCCTATGTGATCTGGTGACTCAGTAAGCTCATAAATTCTATGCTCCAACTCTGTCACTCTTGTCATAAGGGCTTTGTTCTCTGCAGCCATTTTCCCACCGCCGCATGAAGCAAAACCAAATAAAATAAATATTGCTAATACCCTTTTTATAAATCGTATCACCATAAGCCCACTTAAATCTCCAATTACGAGTATTCAAAACTAGTTATTTTGAATCAATAAAAAAAACATCAATTTTATTATTTAATTAATGATAAAGCTTATTTTTGAGTCAAATTTGCAATAGACTACTTAAGTAGCAAATAATTAGGAATAAACAATTAAAACATACAGAAATGAAGAAGCATAATTTTTTTGCAGGCCCATCAATCCTGCCTCAATACACTATTGACGAGACCATTAAGGGAATTCAAAATTTTTCAGACACAGGACTTTCTGTTTTAGAAATTTCTCACCGTAGTAAAGAATTTATTGCTGTTGTTGAAGAAGCACAGAATCTTTTTAAAGAATTATTGAAAATTCCTGAAGGCTACTCAGTGTTATTCGTAGGTGGAGGCGCAAGTACTCAGTTTTTAATGGTAGCATATAACTTATTAAATAAGAAAGCTGCTTATTTAAACACTGGAGCTTGGGCATCAAAAGCGCTTAAAGAAGCGAAATTATTTGGGGAGGTTGTTGAAGTAGCTAGTTCTAAAGATAAAAACTTCAACTATATTCCTAGAGGATATGAAATTCCTGCTGATGCTGATTATTTCCATATCACAACCAATAATACCATTTATGGTACAGAAATTAGAGAAGATTTAGATGTAAATGTTCCTTTAATTGCTGATATGTCTTCTGATATTTTTAGCCGTCCGATCGATGTGAGCAAATACGATATGATCTATGGTGGTGCACAGAAAAACTTAGCCCCTTCTGGTGTTACTTTCGTTATCATTAAGAATGATATCTTAGGTAAAGTTGACCGTCCTATCCCAACAATGATGAACTACCAAACTCATATTGATAAAGATTCTATGTTCAATACGCCTCCAGTACTTCCTATCTTTAGCGCATTACAAACTTTACGCTGGTTAAAAGCACAAGGTGGTGTTGAAGGAATGGAAAAAATAAATATCGAAAAAGCAGGTTGGTTATATGATGAAATTGATCGTAACAAATGTTTCAAATCAACAGTTCCAAATAAAGAAGATCGCTCTTTAATGAATATTTGCTTTGTGATGAATGATGGTTACGAAGAGTTTGAAAAAGAATTCCTTGCTTTAGCTACCTCTAAAGGAATGATGGGCCTAAAAGGACACCGTGATGTTGGTGGATTTAGAGCCTCTACTTATAATGCACTTCCAAAAGAAAGCGTAAAAGCTCTTATAGAAGTCATGGCTGAATTCGAAAAAAATCATTAATAAATATTTGCAAACTGTCCTTGAAGTTAGTTTATTAAGAAGACTCAGCGAAATTAATTTTCGTTGTTATTTCTTGCATGAAGCAAGCAAAAAGCATTGACAAATCAATTTACTTACTTTTAGGACAGTTTCAATTTAAATTATACATTATGACAAAAGTATTAGTTGCTACTGAGAAACCTTTTGCACCTGCAGCTGTTTCTCAAATTAAAGATGTTGTTATTAAAGCCGGATACGAATTCGCTTTATTAGAAAAATATGAAGGTCAGGAAGCATTAATTGAAGCAGCTAAAACTGCTGATGCTATGATTATCCGTAGTGATAAAGCTACCAAAGAAGTTTTAGACGCTGCCAAAAACCTAAAAATCATTATTAGAGCTGGTGCTGGATATGACAATATTGACTTGGCAGCTGCAACTGCTAATAACATTGTGGCCATGAACACTCCTGGTCAAAATTCAAATGCAGTAGCTGAATTGGCATTAGGAATGATGGTTTTTCAAGCTAGAGGTCAATATAACGGCAAAGCTGGAACAGAGTTAAAAGGCAAAACTATTGGTATCCATGCTTATGGTAATGTTGGTAGATATGTAGCTAAAATTGCTAAAGGATTTGGAATGACTGTGAAAGCTTTCGATCCATTTGTAAATAAAGTAGATATTGAAAAAGATGGTGTCATTGCTGTTGATACTATGGAGCAATTATATGCGGAGTGTCAATATATCAGTCTTCATATTCCTGCCAATGACAAGACTAAAAAATCAATTAACTTTGAGCTATTAAATAGCATGCCAGAAGGCGCCACTCTTGTGAACACTGCTCGTAAAGAGGTGATTCATGAGGAAGAGTTATTGAAGCTTATGGAAGAAAGAGCTGATTTTACTTATATTTCAGATATCGCTCCTGATTGCAAGGCAGATTTTGAAGCCAAGTATGAAGGAAGATTCTTCTTTACGCCTAAAAAAATGGGTGCTCAAACTGCAGAGGCCAATATTAATGCTGGTGTAGCTGGGGCTAACCAAATTGTAGCGTTTATTGAGAATGGTGATATCACTTTCAAAGTAAATTAATTTAATAATCAGCACTGAGAAGATTTAGGAGAGAAGGGAAATACAAAATCATTTCTAAACCAACTGAAATACACTAATACTAAAATATCTATTATGGAAAATCAGGATTTTACCCCATCATTCTTTCGCTTTGAAGACCTTCGTGTCTATCAAAAGGCTTTAGATTATTATACTTGGGTTCAGATCAATACAGAGATGTTTCCTCATGCCGAATCTAATCCTTTGGTGAAGAGCTTTATCATCGATTCTTTAGAAATACCATCTAAAATTTCGGAAGGCTCCTCAAGAAACAAAACACATTTTGTAAACTGCCTGAAAGATGCAAAAACATCAATCCGACGCTGCGTTGTCTATACTGCTGTTGCATATAAATCGGGATATTTTACAGAAGATGAAGAGCAGAATAGCCGCAATCATTTGATGGAATTAACCAAAATGATTGGTGCACTCATTGGTAGTTTACAAAGAGAAAGAGAACATCATTCTTCCAGTGCTAGAAATTATGAAGCTGGGAACAGCTCCAATGATTATTAAATAAAATAAGTGAGCTGATATGCTCCTGTTTTTAGTCTCTAATAGATTAAGAATAGTAATTTAAAAACTTGAAAAATAAATTATAATGGCTACTATTAAACCATTCAAGGGCTTTCGCCCAACAAAAGATATTGCTCAGCAATTAGCAAGTTTACCATACGATGTGATGAACTCACAAGAAGCTGCTCAAATGGCAGATGGTAATCCATACTCATTATTACACATCACCAGGAGTGAGATTGATTGCCCAGAAGGTATCGATGTTCATGCTGATGAAGTTTATGACAAAGCAGTAGAGAATTATTCTAAATTTAAAGAAAACGGCTGGCTGGTTCAAGATGACAAACCATTATACTATATATATGCGCAAACCATGGAAGGGCGTACACAATATGGTATCGTTGGCGCTGCTTCAGTTGATGATTATTTAAATGGAATCATCAAGAAACACGAATTAACTCGTCCGGACAAGGAAGAAGATAGAATGATTCACGTTCGTATTAATGAAGCCAATATTGAGCCCGTATTCTTTGCTTATCCAGCGGTAGAAGAAATTGATACTATCGTAGCAGATATCGTTAAAAATCAGGAAGCAGATTATGATTTCACTGCTGAAGATGGTTTTGGGCACCATTTCTGGGCTATTACTGACGATGCAATCAATACTAAACTAGAAGAGCTTTTCTCTACTAAAGTTCCTTTTACTTATGTTGCTGATGGTCACCACCGAACAGCTGCTGCTGCTTTAGTGGGTGCTGAGAAAAGAAAAGCATATCCTGATTATACAGGAGAAGAAGAATTCAACTATTTCTTAGCTGTTCATTTCCCAGATAATCAATTAAAAATTATTGATTATAACCGCGTGGTTAAAGATTTAAATGGTCACAGCAAAGATGATTTCTTAAAATTATTAGCTGAGAACTTCGAAGTAAAAGAGGAAGGTGCAGAAATTTATAAGCCTGCAAAATTACATGAATTCAGCATGTATTTAGATGGCAAATGGTATAGCATGACCGCCAAAGAAGGAACTTATGATGATAACGACCCCATTGGCGTCCTTGATGTAACTATCCTTTCCAATTTAGTTTTAGACAAACTATTAGGAATTGAAGACCTTCGTACCAGTAAGAGAATCGATTTCGTTGGTGGAATTAGAGGACTCGGTGAGTTGAGCAAAAGAGTAGACAGTGGTGATCACGAAGTTGCTTTTGCACTTTATGCCGTAAGCATGAAACAATTAATCGATATTGCTGATACTAATAATATCATGCCTCCAAAAACAACTTGGTTTGAGCCAAAACTCAGAAGTGGATTGGTGATTCATGAATTGAAATAAGATCATTCGAAATATTATATCAGAAGCCGTTCTTTTTATAAGGGTGGCTTTTTTTGTATTTATCAAGTAGAATGACCAATAAAAACTTCCAATAATATTTCGTATATTTGAGTTAAAAGATTTATCAGCCCGTAACTACTAGGTAAATAAAAACCTATAGGGCAATACTCTGAACTATATAACTATGGAATCTGCCATCATCAAAGTATTACCTATTCCTGCTTTTCTTGTAGAAAGTGACAGTCTACTTATCAAACAAGCTAGTATTGAAGCCTTAACATTCATGCAAATGAACGAAAAGGAACTGAGCACTATGAAGATGTCCAAATTCATAGACCATAAACATATAAAGCCACAAACCCTCGATTAAACAGAACTACATCGTCCTAACAAACCCTCATGCTTTGGAAAACTTATTGTCAAAAATTTAAAAGAAGCCGGCAAAACTTATTTACTCATCACCTTTGAACCAAAATCTTTAGAAAAAAATACTGAATTTAAAAGCCTTTTAAAAGGTACTAAAGATGGTGTTTTAATCGTGAATAAAAATCTCAGAGTAATAGAACTAAACCCTGCATTTTTAGAAATTACAGACTTGACTAGAGAACAAGTCATTGGCAAAAGCGGATTTGTGTTAGCGAAAAAGTTTGGTTCTGTTCAGTCTCTTGGAGCATTACTGAATAATCTAAAAAGGATGTTTCTCGGCCAGAATGTTGCTGAATACGAAATTCCATATAAAAATAAAACTCTTTCCATTTCATCGGGATTAAACTTCAACTCAAACCTATACTACGTAACCATAAGAGATATTAGTGAAACGAGAAAATCACAAACGGCATTAAAAGACAGTGAAAACTTATACCGTACACTTTTCAACTCCTCTAAGGATGCCATCATGACTATTGATGTAGAAACAATGAGGTTTAGCTCAGGGAATATGGCGATTTTGAAAATGTTTGGATTAAATAATCTAAATGATTTTTTAAATAAAAACCCTTGGGAAATCTCACCAAAAAAGCAAAAGGATGGTTCTGATTCCAAAGAGAAAGCTTTAAAAAACATCGATATCGCCTTGAAAGAGGGTTTCACTCAATTTGAATGGGAACATATTAGAGATAATGGTGAGGTATTTCCTGTTGTTGTTACTTTATCAAATATCATAACCGAAGACAAAACCATCATACAAGCCATAGTTAGAGACCTCTCGAAAGAAAAACTTCATGAAAAAGCTATTTATGAGAGTGAGGAAAAATATAAGTTTCTTGCTAAATCAACCTTTGAGGGCATATTAGTTCACAAAGATGGAGTTATAATAGATGCCAATGAATCTTTTTATAAAATGCTCGGATATAATGCTAATGAATCTGTAGGAAAACTGATATCTAATTATATTCCATATGAACAAGACAAGAAGTTAGTCTACTCCAAAATAAAGCAAAAACAAGTAAACCCATATACCATAACAATAAAGAAAAAGGATGGAACTTTTTTTCTTGCCGAAATAGAAGCCAAAGACGTTAGGCATAACGGAGAAAAAGTTAGAATAGCTGCCGTTAGAGATGTAACTGAAAAGCATGAACTTCAAAAGACTTTAGAAGTGAGTGAAGAAATTTACAGAACTGTTTTTGAAAATACGGGAACCGCAACTTGCATTATCAATAACGAAGGTGTCATAACACTTGCCAACACAAAATTCTCAGTACTTTCCGGGCTTCCCTTAATTGAAATTATCAATAAAAAAAATGGTCTGATTTTGTGCATTCTGAAGATTCAGAAATGATGCAAAACCAACACCATCTAAGAAGAAATGCTAAAAACAAAGCACAATCTCAATATGAATTTCGTTTTGTAGATCACCATAAAAACATAAAGAATATACTCGTTGTGGTGGATATGATACCTGACAGCACTAATAGTGTAACTTCCTTATTGGACATAACAAATTTAAAACAAGCCGAAGAATTATTAAAGGAAAACGAAGAGAAACTAATCACTCAAAATCTTGAACTTAAATTAGCCAAGCAAGAAGCTGACAATAACCAATCGAACCTTGAATTGTTCATTAAAAAATCACCTATTCCAATGGTGATAACCGATTTTAACGAAAAAGTAGAGTATGTCAACGACAAATTCATTCAGATATTTGGATACACTATAAAAGACCTACCTTCAGCACAGAAATGGTGGGAATTAGCCTACCCAAACCTTGAATACAGACTTTATGTTCAAGAATCTATGAACCTAGCTATTCAAAAAGCAATTGATACCAAATCGGACATAGAAATGCAAAAATGGCATATCTACACTAAAAATAGAAAGAAGAAAACTTGTGAGTTTTATATGGTACCCATTGAGAACCGTTTTTTAATTGTAATAAAGGATATTACAAAAGAAATCCAAAACCAAAAAGAGCTTATAAAGGCAAAAGAAAAAGCGGAGGAGTCTGACCGTTTGAAATCTTCATTTTTGGCCAATATGAGCCATGAGATTAGGACCCCAATGAATGGTATCTTAGGTTTTACGGAGTTATTAAAAGAGCCAGATTTAACTGGCGATGAGCAAAAGATGTATATCGATATTATAAAGAGAAGTGGTGACAGAATGTTGGATACCGTTAATGATCTTATTGATATATCGAAAATAGAAACAGGACAAATGCTTACAGTCAAATCTGAAGTAAATATTAATGATGAAATGGATGTCCTTTATAGTTTCTTTAAACCAGAAGTCGAAAACAAAGGACTCAAGTTAGAATGGCTATACCAAGTCCCTGAAGATGTAAACATCATTCAAACCGATAAACATAAACTCCATTCCATATTGACTAATCTGATAAAAAACGCCATAAAATATTCTGACGTAGGAGAGATTGAAATAGGCTGCTATAAAGAACAACAGTTTTTAGAGTTTTATGTAAAAGATGAAGGAATAGGGATTCCTAAAAATAGAATTGAAGCCATATTTCAAAGATTCGAACAAGTTGATGTTCTAGATGCTCGAGCTTTTGAAGGATCGGGATTGGGATTAGCTATTTGTAAAGCTTATGCAGAAATGTTAGGAGGTAGTATTTGGGTTGATTCTACTCTTGGAGTAGGGTCTGTATTTTATTTTAATATACCTATTTTGAAATAAACCCCTAATACTCTATACCGCTTAAAAAGCTTAATAGAGTGAAAATAAACAAGGCAAATAAGTATGAAAGCAAATACAAAAATATGGTTTCTGACCCTTTTACTTCTAGTAAGTAATTTAGGTGCTTTTTCTGCTCCTATTCAAACACTAGACAGCATACAACTTAAATTAAAATGGAAACACCAATTCCAGTTTGCAGGATACTATGCAGCCATTGAAAAAGGTTATTATAAAAATAATGGCTTATTTGTTGAGATCATTGAAGCCGAACATGATGACGAGCCTATTTCTTCTGTATTAAATGGTGAGGCACAATATGGAATAGCCTCTTCAGACATCATTTTAGCAAGAAACTCAGGATTTCCAGTGGTTCTATTAGCTAATATTTTTCAACATTCGCCACATATATTTTTAAGCCTTAAAAAAGATGGAAATGATAATATCCATGATTTGGCAGGGAAAACTATCATGCTCGAAAATCAAACAGCCGAGCTTTTGGCTTATCTAGCTATGGAGCAAATTCCTTTAGATGATTTGTCTTTTATTAATCATACATTTTCACCACAATCACTCATCAACCAAGAGGCTGACGCCATGTCGGCATATTCCACCGATGAACCTTTTCTTTTGATTGAATCCGGAGTGGAATACAATATATTCAATCCCAGAGCAAGTGGAATAGATTTTTATGGGGATAACTTATTTACAACTGATGATGAGATCCAAAACCATCCACAAAGAGTAAAAGCATTTTTAGAAGCATCTTTAAAAGGTTGGGATTATGCCCTAAAAAACCAAGATGCCCTCATCAATATCATTCTCGAACATTATAGTACCCGTCACAGTAAAGCACACCTTGAGTATGAAGCACAACAAACCAATAGATTAATTATGCCCAATGTGATAGAGATTGGTTATATCAATAAAGATCGATGGAGAAGAATTGGGGAAATATATTCTGAATTGGGAATGTTACCTCGAGAATTTTCAATGGAGGGTTTAATTTATGAAAGAAATCCACAACCAAGTAATAAAAAAGCATATATCATATTTGGAATCATTATCTCTTTTACAATAATCATTTCTTTTATTGCCATTAGATTCTATTCTCTTTCAAAAAAATTGAAAGATGAAAGTGAAAATAGAAAGCAAAAAGAAAAGCTCATCTCTGGTTTAGAGGAAAGGTATCGCAATTTAGCTGAGAACGCCCCATTCCCGATTATTATATCCTCCTCAGAAGACAATAAAATTCTATATTTAAATCCTCGAGCTTGTGAAAAATTTGAAATCACATCCCATTTAGCACTGAAAAAGCCGTCATCGATGTTATATGTAGAACCAGAAAAGAGGAATCAACTAATAAGCCAATTGAATAAACATGGCTTTGTAAAGAATACAGAATTTAAATTAAAAACGGCTGGAGGAAAAGAATTCTGGTCTCTAATATCCTCAAACTTCATTTCCTTCGATGGTCACCCAGCACTATTCTCTGCCATAATGGACATTACTGATAGCAAAGAACTTGAGGACAAATTAATCATTGCCAACCAAGATAAAGATCAGCTATTCTCCATTATTGCTCATGACTTAAGAGGTCCTCTTGGAACTCTCGATTCCTTATTAGAATTATTAGTTAATGAGGATGAAAACATTCCTCAAGAGGAACAGCAAGAAATTTTACTTAGACTGAAAGAAACATCAAAAAATACTTTTGAATTATTGGAAAACCTCTTAATGTGGTCTTTATCCCAAAAAAATGACATCTCTTTTCATCCAAAAGAAAATAGTATTTCTGAAATCATTCAATCTAACCTATTATTATTTACTGAAGTTTCGCACCAAATCAGACTGCCTTATCAAGCTGAATTAGAATAGGTTCTTTTTCTCTAAAAAACAGAAAATTTTCACTATTGTTGATTAACTCATGTGCAATTTTCTGAAAATCAACACCA
>NZ_JABKBZ010000053.1:0-39625 GCF_013166635.1 Lentimicrobium sp. S6
ACAGCCCAAATATCCCAGGCGACTCATTAGCTAAATTATCAAGGTATTGTACTTATGAGAAAAGGAAAAATCGATTAAATTTTGAGCAACAAATTGAAAGAGCTTTTTGCTTAAGTTAACGCTAATGCCCGATGCCGCTTTAAAAGATTTATTAGAAGGCAATCAGCGTTATGTATCTGGGAATATGGAAAACCGTGACTTAAACGCTCAAATTTCAGCCACCACAAATGGGCAATTTCCTAAGGCTGTAATTTTAGCTTGTATAGATTCTAGAGTTCCTGTTGAGTATATTTTTGACCAAGGAGTTGGCGATGTTTTTGTGGCTCGTGTGGCAGGAAATATTGAAGATAAAGATTTGTTAGGAAGTATGGAATATGGTGTTGCCGTTGCTGGTTCTAAAGTGCTAATGGTTATGGGCCATGAAAATTGTGGAGCAGTAAAATCTGCCATTAAACAAGTAGATGTGGGAAGTATCAATGTGGATAACTTACTAGCTCAAATTGAACCAGCCATCCAGAATGTGGAAGGCGAAAGAAACTATAAGGACAAAGCCTATTTTGATCATGTGATTAAAGAAAACGTGAGCCAAACCATTGCCGACATTAGAAAAAACAGCCATATCCTTAGCAATCTAGAAAAAGAAGGAAAAGTAAAAATTGTTGGCGCTTATTATAGCCTCACCGATGGTAAAGTTACTCTTCTTGATGAACACAATCACGACCATGGGCATTCTCATGATCATGACCATAAGCATTAAGATTTACTGAATTGAAATCTATTTACTTTAACGGATTATAAAAAAGCCTTTGGGACTTCCCAAAGGCTTTTTTTTTTGTAAAACATGTCCCAAATTTGGTAAATATTTGGGACATGTTTTATTGATTTTTTTTGGCTGTAACTATGGGATCAAAGCTTTGAGCATAAAGAAAGGATTGAGGCCCTGGGTGGCCTAGCTTATAAATACCAGCTACAATTAGAATCCTTAAATATTTCTTCCAGCCTATGTTCTAATCTCAATTAAAACCCTCCTCAAAATTCTTTTTCCTATCCAAAATGACTAAAACCACCGTCCTAAAACAAAACACTGTAATATATCAGGACAATCCAAACCCCCTAACTGTCACATATAATGACACCTCTAATTTCCTCCATTTTACACAATCCAACATACCAACCTCATATCCTTTGTTTTACAAACCATGGCACGCCAATTGAAAAGGGATAAGCAATAGAATTTCATACCTTGTACTAATCAAAATGAGCTTGTTATTCTTTATCAGGTGAGTAGCAAGCCTTTTTGATAAGTCAATGGTTTTATTCTGACACCTTGTAAATACGATCAGATGAAATAAGCATGATTAAAATAATTATTAAACTTTTTATCTAATAATTATTCTTCATCATGTGATTCCATCTAACAGTTAAAGTAAAAGTGAATAGATGAAAGAGAAAATTAAAGTTGTAATTTGTTTGGGTAGCTCTTGCTACAGCCGTGGAAACGCCAAAACATTGGAAATAGTAAAAGATTATTTAGCCATGAACCAGCTAATCGATCAAACCGATTTTAGAGGGAAACTATGCTCCAACGATTGTAACCATGGCCCAGTTCTAAGCATCGGTGACCAAAAACACCTCAATGTAAACGAATCGAGCATCATTAAAATTCTAGATGCTACCTTCAAGCCCAAAAAACAACAGTCGCCTCAAGCCTACCATACCGAGAAATAGCTAATAATAACCAAAAATTTAATAGCATGATTCTCCAATCTATTTACACTGAGAAAAACAATTGTCAGGACTGCTACAAATGCGTGAGACGATGCCCCGTTAAAGCCATCAAAATAGAAGACCATAGTGCTTCTATCATTACAGAGCTTTGCATTAACTGCGGGTATTGTACCACCATTTGTCCGGCAGGTGCCAAAAAGATTAGAAACGATGTAGCCGCTGCCAAAAACCTTTTCAATAGCGGACAGAAAGTGATCGCAGCCTTTGCTCCAGCTTGGGTTTCTGAGTTTAGTGAGCACAAGGCTTCCTCTTTTATCTCAGCCTTAAAACAGCTCGGATTTCATGAAGTGTCTGAAGTGGCTTTGGGTGCCGAAATGGTTTCCGAATCCGTTAATCAATATTTGAATCAACAAGAAACAGGATTACATATTTCATCTTGTTGTCCAACAGTAGTCAGCCTCATTCAAAAATACTATCCTGAACATATCGATAAAGTTGTACCCATTATGTCGCCCATGCTTGCTCATGCGGCCTATTTACGCAGCTTGCAAACCGAGCCCATTAAAATCGTATTTATTGGCCCCTGCATTGCTAAAAAGAATGAAGCCGAAGAACATGAGGGTTTAGTGGATGTTTCCATCACTTTTCAGGAATTATCTGAATGGCTTGAGAAAGAATCTGCCTATTTTGAGGAATCTGAAACTGAAGAATTATTCTATCCAAATAAAGCAGCCGATGGTTCTCTTTATCCTGTGGATGGCGGAATGATTAATAGCCTAAAATCACAAATTACTACGGTAGATTTAGATTTCATGTCTTTCTCTGGTAGAAATAGCGTGAAAGATGTTTTGGAAAACCTAGAAGGTATCGAGACTGATAAGCTCTGCTTTTTGGAATTACTATCCTGCAATGGAGGTTGTGTGAATGGCCCTGGTTGTTCTGAAAATAATTCTATTGCCAAAAAAAGAGCCAATATCATTAGAACCCATCAGCAAACATCTGCACAGGAGAGAATGCTGAAAAATGCCATAGAAATTAGTCTCGATTATGAGAAAAGCCAAGTCAATATTCCAAAGCATTCGGGGGAGGATATTTTAGAATCATTAAAGTCCATTGGAAAATTATCGAGCAAAGACGAGTTGAATTGTAGTGGCTGTGGGTATGAAAACTGCCGCGATTTTGCCGAAGCTCTTTTAGAGGAAAAAGCGGAAAGCAGCATGTGTGTTTCTTATATGCGAAAAGTAGCGCAAAATAAAGCTTCTGTATTGCTACAAAAAATGCCTTATGCAGTGGTTATGTGCGACGATAAACTCAAAATCATAGAATCCAATCTTCAGTTTGCTGAAATGTTAGGCGAAGAAACTTGTGAGCTTTTTAATGATATCCCAGGCTTAGAAGGTGCGCATTTGAAAGCGGTATTTCCACCTTATAAACTTTTTCAAAATGCCATAAAACTGGATTTAGAGAAATTCGACAAAGACATAAGAATTGAAGGAAAGCTATATCACCTTTCCATATTCACCATCCAAAAACATAAAATCATTTGCGGAATTTTGAGAAACCTACAATCTCCAGAAGTCAGAAATGAGGAGGTCATCAAGCGAACCAAGGAAGTGATTTTGGAAAACTTATCTACCGTACAACAGGTGGCCTTTTTGTTGGGGGAAAATGCCGCAAAAACAGAGACCATGCTAAATACCATTGTTCAATCCTACGAAGATTCGGAGAATGTATAGCAGTGAGCTTTTCATCGATGTGGAATACCAACAGGTTTGCAAACACAAGAAAGTAGTTTGTGGAGATGTGTTCCTTTCCCGACGCTTAAAACAAGAAAACCGTACTTTGGTGGTTTTAGCTGATGGTTTGGGCAGCGGAATCAAAGCAAATATGCTGGCTTCCCTCACTGCAGGCATGATAGTTAATTTTATGTCCTTAAACGAGCCATTGGAGCGTTTTACCGAGACCATCATGAAAACCTTGCCCGTCGACCCATTTCGCAAAATAGGCTTCTCTACCTTTACTATTATCGATATTGATTCCGATGGAGAAACCCATATCATAGAATATGGCAATCCACCCGTGCTTCTCATTAGAGATGGTGAATGTATAAAACCCAATCGTGATTTATTAGTGCTCTCTTCAACAATGGAGCATCCTCAAAATCTTTATTCTTGGAATTTCCAAGCACAAAAAAATGATAGAATCGCTTATATGACTGATGGTATTAGTCAATCGGGAATGGGCAGAAAAGATATGCCTTTTGGATGGGAGATGACTTCGGTACAATCCTTTCTCAAAATCAATACTCAGAAACATCCAAATATCTCAGCTAGGGATTTAAGTAAAAAGCTTTGTGCTCAAGCCATCAGTAATGATATTCAAAAACCACAAGATGATATGACTTGTGGGGTGATTCATTTCACCAAACCCCGACAATTATTGCTTTGTACCGGCCCGCCTTATAGCAGAGAAAACGATAAACTACTGGCTGAAAAAGTAGACCATTTCGAAGGAACAAAAATACTATGTGGAGGAACCACAGCTGAAATAATATCCAGAGAGTTAAATAGAGAAATTGATGTAGATATGGATTCAGCCACACCAACACTTCCACCTCTTTCTAAGATTGAAGGTATCGATTTAGTTTCTGAAGGCATATTAACTTTAGGAAGAATATCAACACTCTTAGAATCAAACAGTATACTTGAGGAACCTGAAGATACACCTGCTGGACAAATCATACAGCAGTTTATTGACAATGATGAAATCTACATTATAGTCGGTACCAAAGTGAATAATGCACACCAAGATCCTACGCTTCCGGTGGAGTTAGAGATTCGAAGAAATGTGATGAAGAGGATAGCAAATCTGTTGGAAACGAAATTTTTGAAACGTGTGATACTCGAATATTTATAGAACCAAAAATCACAAACCACATGATTAAAAACAACGCCATGTTTATTAGAAGGGAGCTCCTCACTCGTCTTTGCAGTCAATTGCAAGATGGAGGTTCACGAGAACTCATCGACAGAATTCCTTTGGAAATGAAACCCAGGAATAATAGTCATATTCGCTGCTGCGTACATAAGGATAGAGCAGTTCTAAAATATAAACTCATGGCTTGTTTAGGATTCAGTATTGAGGATGAAACTGATGAACTTACTCCCTTATCGGAATATGTAAAAATAGCGGAGGAAAAACAAGGCATTAGCGATGTGAGGTTGACAGTAGTTGACGAAGCTTGCCTTTCTTGTTCACCTGGAAACTATGTAGTCACCAATATGTGTCAATCCTGCGATGGTCGTCCTTGCCAAGTCAATTGCCCAAAAGATGCCATTAATTTTTCTACTGGAAGAGCACAAATTGATACTGATGATTGTATAAACTGCGGTTTATGTATGAATTATTGTCCATTTCATGCCATCATTTTTACTCCGGTACCTTGTGAAGCAGTTTGTCCGGTGGATGCTATTTCTAAAGACAAGAATGGTATTGCCAATATCAATCATGACTTATGTATCTTTTGTGGAAGGTGTTTCGAGGCCTGCCCTTATGGAGCAGTGATGGAAAAATCACATATTGTAAATATCTATCAAGCCTTAAAATCGGAGGAGGAAATAATAGCTTTAGTAGCTCCTGCTTTATATGGACAGTTCGCGGCCACACCAGAACAAGTTCATGCGGCCATTCTAAAGTTGGGTTTTGATAAAGTAGTGGAAGTAGCAGAAGGTGCTATTATAACCGCACAAAAAGAAGCTCAAGAACTAGAGGAGGAAATCCTCGGAAACCCTGATAAGAAGATGACCACTTCTTGCTGTCCATCCTATCAGGAATTAGTGATAAAACATCTCCCTACATTGAAAGATAAACTCTCTACAACTAAGACACCTCTATACTATACTTCAGAGAAGCTTAAACAAGAAAATCACGAAGCAAAAATGGTTTTCATTAGTCCTTGTATGGCCAAAAAGCATGAAGTCTTTTCCACTCAAGTAGCTGATTACACCTTAAATTTTGAGGAGCTTGGTTCTATGTTAGCAGCCTCCGAAATAGAAATGCACAGTATCAATATAGCTCCTAAAAAAGATAATTTAGAAGCACGAGTATTTTCCTATAGCGGAGGAGTTACTGAAATGGTAAAAAACTATTTAATCTCCGAGGAAAACTTAAATAACACCAAGCTATCTGGATTTTCTAAAGAGAATATTAAGGAATTAAAAGCTCTTGCTTTAGGCAAAGGTGACTATAATTTTTATGAAATAATGGCTTGTGAAAATGGCTGTATAAATGGTTGTAATACCATTGCAAAACCAAGTATGGCCAAGCGTCAGATATTAAAATATTCCACAAATAACTAAACTATGAAAGAGAAAATACATATCAGAATTTGTGTAGGAACTTATTCCTATATCATGGGTGGAGCAGAACTAATGAACCTGAATGAAGAGATTCAAGAGCCATGGCAAGACCGTATAAAAATAGATGCGGCTGTGAGCCTTCCGGGTTGCAATGAAAAGAGCATGACGCCGCCCTTTGTTGAGATAAATGGGGAGCTGATGTGTGATGCTTCGAAGGAGAAGATTTTAAATGAAATTGAGAAGATAATGAACAGTTAAAAGCATGAAGATAGAGGTTAGCTTCTATCTTCCAACTCTTTAAGAAATATTCTATAACAACCGATACTATTAGCCGTAGTATCCCTAATGCAAAAGCCACCCTGGTAAGGTGGCTTTTTTATTTTTCAAATAGATGTTTAAAGGCAACTATTAGTTCATTGAGCCAGTTGAAATAACGACATAAAATGCATTTCTTGAGCTCACTTCAACAAACTCAGTGACCAAAAAAGCAGTACTAGATCCTTCATCTTATAGATCCTTCACACAAGCACAATGTATATTTCCAAGCACAAACAAAGCTTCTAAGCGTATTTTCTATTTTTCCTGATACTTCTTTGCTTCTATACGAAACCAGTCGTTTATAAGTGCTCTTTGATTATCATCTAGGGCTTTTTCAGGATAATGTTCTAAAAACTTTGAGGGTGGCATATCACCATCCATAGTTACCTTGGCTATTTCTTTTAATTTGCCACTGCTTTTAATGGCAGAATAATCACTACCAAAACTATCAAAATTAAGTTTTTTCTTACCTTTTTCATTTTTAGAATCCGTGTGATGGCATCCATAACAAGAATTATCTACAATAGCTTTAACATCGGCAGGCATATTTAATTCTCCTTTAACAGGTACGATACTACCATCTTGTACATTTAGGCATGTAAAATTATAAAACAGAAAGCCAAAAAATACAGCAGTGAGAATAATAGAATACTTTTTCATAAAATTTGTTTTAAGGTTTCCTCAAAAATAAGAAAAATGAATTGATCATTTCAGGTTTAAGAGTTTTTTAACCCAAGAAATAAATATAGTGAGTGAACTTATTGAAGTAGCTAGCTTAACAATTACCGTTTTTTTTATTTTCGCATTATTCAATTCAATTAGCTCAGTTGACTTTTTAGACCAAATAAAAAAATCAAGAATACACAATTCTCTACAAAAAATATAAAAACCAGTTATTTTATGCTAAAAAGCCCTATTGGATATTCTATATTTCAATCACTTACAAACATGTTTTGATTTAAGCGCTTTTCTCGAAAAATCAATATAGTAATACTAGAGAAGCACAAGAAGCAAATAGAGCCTAATTATGAGCGAAAAAGCAAATTTCAGCTGATTATCGACTCCTAAACCACTCTTGGCTTAAGAATATACAATAAACTGGAATGATTGGGAGGATTCTTGCCTGCTTTCAAATTGGAGTAAGCCCCTTTGAAAAAAGCAGAAAATAATCGAAGTGGATTCTTTTTGTATTTTTCAGAGAGGAGGCTCACATAATAAGAATCAAATTTCATAGGATCGATTCGATGCATTTTAAAACCATGGTTATTAAAAAGCAATTCTACGTTTTCTTTTTTGAAATGATAAAGATGACGAGGAACATCTAAACCGGCCCAATACTTTTCATAATGGTGGGCATCCCAAGAATCCAGATTTGGCAAGGCGATAAAAACAGTCCCATTGGCTTTTATTAATCTTTTAAGCTCTTCCATCCTTTTAGAAAGATCGCTCACATGTTCCAAAACATGCCACATGGAAATCACATCGAAAGAATCTGAAGGTAATTCATCCAGTTTTTCTTCTCCAAATACTTTTAAGTCGTAGGTTTTCTTTGCATAATCCGCAGCTTCTTTATCTGGCTCGATGCCTACACAATGCCATCCTCTCTTCTTAAATTCATTGAGAAATTGACCGGTAGCACATCCAATATCCAAAATAGATTCTCCATCTTTTTTGATATTAGAAACCAATTCATATTTCTTACCGAGGGTATAATTCCTCACTTGCTGATATAGAAACCCGAATAATCCTTGATTAGAATTGCTATGAGAAATATATTTGTCGCTCTTATAATAGGGAGCTAAAGCTTGTTTTGTTGGACGTGGATTGGTGAAATGGAAACCACATTTCTTACACATACAAATGCCAAATTCCTCTTGAGTGAGAAAATAATCCTTGGTTTTAAAGGCTTTTTGCAACTTTATTGAACCACATACTGGGCATTTCTTTAAAATCTCTGTTTGATGTTCCACGTGAAACTTGATTTTTATCTTCCTAAATAAACTAATAAAACACTAATATCTGCAGGACTCACACCACTCACTCTACTAGCTTGTCCGATGGAAGCAGGTTGTAATTTCTTTAATTTCTCTCTTGCTTCGAATGACAAAGATAAAAGTTTATCGTAGTCAAAATCCTTGCTCAATGGGATATTTTCAAATTTCTTAAGTTTGTCTGCAATCTCACTTTCCTTTTCAATATAACGCTCATATTTGATTAGAATTTCCACCTCATCTAATATCTCATCATCATAATATTCTATACTATTCAGATAGGTTTCAAGTGAAGTAGAATACTCAATTAAACCTCTTAAATATACTTGAGGACGTGTTAATATTTGAGCAAAACGAGTTTTCTGTTTTAATCCTTGGCTTTTATTAGCTATTAAATACTCGTTCAATTCTTCAGGCAATCCACTTGTTTTGCCTAAATATTTAATAATTTGTTCAACAGTGTCTTTCTTTCTCAGCATTCTCTGGTAACGCTCTTCGGATGCTAAACCTATTTTATATGACTTCTCTGTCAAACGAAAATCAGCATTATCTTGTCTCAAAAGAATTCTGTATTCAGCTCTTGAAGTAAACATGCGATAAGGCTCATCAACTCCTTTTGTTATCAAATCATCTATTAAAACACCAATATAAGCATCACTTCTACCCAGTACAAATTCATCTTTCCCATAGACTTTAAGATGGGCATTAATACCTGCCATCATACCTTGAGCAGCTGCCTCCTCATATCCCGTAGTTCCATTAATCTGACCAGCGAAATATAAACCTTCTATCAGTTTTGTTTCTAAGGTATAATTTAATTGCTCTGGTGGGAAGAAATCGTATTCTATGGCATAACCAGGACGAAATATTTTTGCATTTTCAAAACCTGGTATTTCTCTCAAAGCTTTCAATTGAACATCATCTGGCAAAGAACTTGAAAATCCATTGATATAATATTCTATAGAATTCCAACCTTCTGGCTCCACAAATAATTGATGGGAATCTTTACCACTAAACCTATCTATTTTATCCTCAATACTGGGACAATATCTAGGACCAATTCCTCCAATTCTTCCTGTAAACATAGGAGAAAATTCAAAACCTGTTCTTAAAGTATTATGAACGGAAAGGTTGGTATATGCCAAATAACACGAGCGTTGTTTTTCCAATTTAGGAGTATCCAAATAAGAAAACTTACCTGGGACTTCGTCCCCAGCTTGCTCTTCCAATTTAGAATAATCTATACTTCTACCATCCACTCTAACAGGAGTCCCTGTCTTCATTCTATCAGAGCGAAAACCAAGCTCAACGAGTTGTTCTGTAATTCCGGTACTTCCCTTCTCGCCCATTCTCCCACCATGCAGAACTTTCTCTCCTATAAACATTTTTCCATTGAGAAAAGTTCCATTGGTTAAAACTACAGATTTGGCCCGAATTTCTTGACCCATTTGCGTTTTAACTCCAATGACCTTATTATCTTCAATCATCAATTCATAGACTTTATCTTGCCAAAAATCGAGGTTTTCGGTTTCTTCTAACATCTTTCTCCATTCTTCGGAAAAACGCATTCTATCACTTTGTGCTCTTGGACTCCACATAGCAGGACCTTTACTACGATTCAACATTCTAAATTGAATCATACTTTTATCGGTTACAATACCACTATATCCACCTAAAGCATCAATTTCGCGAACGATTTGACCTTTTGCAACACCTCCCATTGCAGGATTACAACTCATTTGTGCAATCTTATTTAAATCCATTGTGATGAGCAAAGTCTTCGAACCCAAATTTGCAGCAGCAGCTGCAGCCTCAGAACCAGCATGACCAGCACCAACTACAATAAGATCGTATATAGGAAACATCTCGTATTTTTGTTCCACGTGAAATCTGTCTTTTACGTTTATAAAGTTATTTTCTAAATTAAAACTACATTAAGGGAAGCTTTATACTCTCTCTTATGGGATAGATTTATTTTTGCGGCTGCAAAGATAGGTAATAATCTTCTTTTTGGGTCATTAAGATCTTATCGTCAGGATCTTTATCTTTATAACCCAATAAATGGAGTAAACCATGTATTAGAATTCTATCAAACTCCTGGGCAAAAGTCACATTATTCTTCACAGAATTTTCTTTAATTCTATCAATGCTCATATATATTTCACCTATAATCATATTTCCTCTATTATAGTCGAAAGTAATAATATCGGTAAAAGTATCATGATCTAAAAACTCCACATTAATTTTATGCAGGTCTACGTCAGTGAGAAATGTATACGTCAATTTGCCTAATACATAATTTTCTTCCTCAATAGCTTTTAAAAGCCATGAGGAAGTCAATTTATGAATAGGTATATTCTTGTTAGGATATTTATTTTGAAAAAATAGAGCCAAGTATTAAGCTTTTACAGATTGATTAGCAGTACTAAAATAGGCCTGTAATGAATTCACCCTTGAAACTGCCAATTCTTTATTGATACTGCTTATCTTAAAGCCTAATTCAACGCTTTTATCCTCTTCGTTATATTCGATTACATCACTTAGACTCTTCATTAAATAAAGCCCATGCCCAATGTCTTCGTAATTCTCTATGCTAATATCAGTAGGATCAGGGTAATTTGTAAAATCGAAACCAGGACCATCATCTTTTACACTAAAGAAAAGTCCTTTATTTTTTGATTCGAATAACACTCGAACCTCAGATTCCTCATTCTCTTTATTCCCATGAATAATACTATTGGTTACAGCTTCGTTTAAAGCCACCAAAATATTAGAATAGTAAGTAGAATTTACATTATAAACATCGGAGATTTGCTCCACAAATTCTTCTAACTTATGCAATTCGGATAAATCGGATTTAATTATTAATTCTTTACTTCTCAACATCATCATCATCAGTATTATCAAACTTATAAAAATATTCGTCCACTTTCTTTTTATAGTATTGGTTAAAGTCCAGCGGAATAGTTTTCATCAAATTTAAATCTTTTTCTTTAATCTCCTTATACTTTAAAAATTCTTTAGGGTTACTTCTTTTAATGTTTTTTCCTTCATCGCTCTTTCGCTCCTGTTCTTTCTCCCTCTGACGTTCAGCTTTTTCCGACTTTAAAAGGCGTGTCATAATATTTTGTTGACGCTTTAAAGTCTCCTGAGAAATCATCTTATTTACCAAATCCTTCTCTGTTTCTTCCATCTCCTTCAATAGCCCATCGAGTCCAGAAGGCTTACCACCCGTCTCTTCCATCATTTGATTTTGGTAATCCTCCATCATTCTACGGATTTTAGCTTGTTCGGCAGCCATGCGAGCAAATTGCTCACTCATACCTTGCCCTTGTCCTTGTTTACCCTTATCTCCTTTTTTACCTGGCTTTTTTCCATCTTTCATTTGCTTTTGCATCTCTTTCATTTGATTATTGAGCTGCTGCTGCATTTGCTTCATACTTTTAGCACTAGGATTACCTGAACCTGGTTTTGGACAACTTTTAGATTTTCCACTAGAATTTCCCTTCATCATGCTATTCATCATCTGCTCCATTTGCTCCATGGCTTCAGATAGCATTAATGCCAGTTGATTGAAGGAAGTCATAATGAATTGTTGATCTTTTAAAGCCTGATCTACTTGATGCGCTTCTAAAAAATCGGTGGTAGATTGTAATCTATAATCTATTTTATTGAATTCTTTGAGGATAAAAGGTTGAACAGCGGGCTGTCTTTTTGCCAATGCAGACAAACTATCTCTTACACCTTGGAGTTTAGATTCCATACCAAATTGTCTTCTAACTAAGCCATTATAACTGGGATCCATATCCTCCATGGCCAAAAGCGTATCCATAATATCTTCTTGGGTAAAACTGAGTTTAATGAGTTGGTCGAGAATCTCTCGAAGGGTTTCCATATCCTCTCCCATTTCTTCCATGGCATTAGCCTCCATCTCCATCTGCATGCCTTCGGCCATTTCTTTCATTTCCTCTGCTGCTTCTTCTTGCTTTTCAGAAGCATCATCCATCTTCTTGTCTTCTAATTGTTCTTGTGCTTCTTGTTGTAAACTGTCAATCTTTGCTTGTTCTTCTTTTTTCATGTCCAAAGAGTTGGGCTCCTCTAGGCTTTTATTCAAACTATCTAATTTCGACAATTCCTTTTTGATATCCTCAAAGGCATTATTTATACTGTCTTGTTTTTGCTGAAGTTTATCCGCATCATCTTTTTTACTGTCTTTGGTTTCTTCAGCTAGTTTCTTTTGTTCTTCGGACAATTTTTTTAGCTCTTCAATACTTTCTTCCATTCGCATCTCGAACTCCAATTGTTTAAACAATTCCAAGTTCCTGTCCAGCTGCTCTTCTAGATCTTCTGAATTTAATTCCATCTGGTCTAGCAACTCCTGACTGTTCTCTTTATTCATCTCCTCCAGCATCTTCCTGAGCTCCTCCATCTTCTTTTTAGTCTCTTCGTCCATCACCTGTTCAAAAAGCTCCTGAAGTTGTTCTTGCTTATCTAAAATCCTCTGGTTTTTCTCCAAATCTTCATTTTGTTCACTAATATCTTTACTCTGCTTCTGGAAATCCTCAATCTTCTTTTGTAGTTCTTCCTGTTCCTTGAGTAGATCTTCCATTTTCTTGCGATCTTCCCAACTCATGAGTTCCTTATCTATTAATTCTTTTTTAAAGTCTTTAATTCTATTCTGAAGGTCTTTCCATTCCTCCAGATTATTGCTCAACTCATTTTTCAGGCTATCTGAGTTTTGATTACGTTTTTCTATCAACTCATCTTGACTATCGAAATGATAAACTTGTTTTTGGGAACGAGCTGATTTTGGTCCATTCCATCTGTCATTATCAGAAACACTAAAATAATAGGTGATATCTAATCCTTTTTCTTGATTGACTTCCTCTAAATCCAAATAAAAGTAGAAACGTTGAGGTTTAGTATTGGCATTGATACTTACATTCTGACGAATTTTTTCTTCTCCTTTTTCTATATAGAGACTCAAGGAAGAAAAACCATAATCGTCATCAATCATTCCATTGAAATAAAGCAATTTAGTATTCAAACTATCTTCAACAGTTTCCACTTGAATACGTGGATATTCATCGGGAAGCATTTGCACCAACCAGGAAAGACTATCGCTTTTATCTAAATATTGATTAGAAGAATAAAGTCTATAATTTTTAGTTTCATCTATTGTATCACTAATAATAAATAGATTATCCTCAACCTGATATTTATGAAATACAGTATTCTGAATAAAGAGAAGGCTATCACTATGAGCTGTTTTAATATGATATTGTAAAACACTTCCAACAGGAACACGCAAATCATTAATATTTTTCTCCACTCTATTTGGTAATTGAGTATAAGCTGGTGGAAAAATTTTTATCTCTAAATGATTAAAAACGGCTTTTGGAAAAACTTCTAATTGATAATTCTTGGTTTGAAACTCATAGGCATCGGAAATATAAAAATCAATGGAATTCCTCAAATTCTTAAAAGTGTACACAAATACATTTCCACTTTTTTTAGTGAATAGATATCTACTATTCTGATAATTGATAAAAAGGCGATCGGGCCATTCTTCTCCTATTATTTGAACTTTGAGTTCGAAATCTTCCTTTTGAAAAGCACTTAATTCCTCATTAACAATCTCAATTTTAAAAGGCCATTGTCTTTCAAATTCTTGTTCATACTGCACCAAGCGTTTTGTGGGTTCCTCCACATATTTTGGTTGAATAAGCCAAGTGAATAAAATGATAGTTAAAGGAATAAGTAGATATTTCCCATATTTTAAATTACTACGAAAATCAACAGCTTTAAGTAATGGAAAAGGTTTAATTTTTTCCGCTTTCTGAGAAATACCAGCTTCTATTAATAGTCTTTGATTTTTATCGATATTCCCCAATTCTTGTAATTGAAGAACATTACTAAGCTTATCTCTAATTTCAGGGAAATGCTTTCCAATAATTTTAGAAGCATCCTGATAATTAATATGACGATAAATTCTGAGGAGGGCTAATGCCGGAAGCAAGACAAAATAGACAAAAACACCAATAAATATCAGTAAATAAGAGTATACCAATATGGTACGAGTTTGCACCGAGAAATACAAAAAATACTCACTAACAGCTAGGATAATGAAGATACTCAATGAAATCAGAAACAAATACAAAAAGCCTTTAATAATAAGATTCTTATAATACTTATTTATAAAGGCATCCAGTTTCTTTATGAGAATTTCATAATTATTGATGCTCAATTTTCAGGAATTTGTAAAATTATTCAGCCGGTTCTTCCGAAGCTTCTTCATCAGTATCTGTTGATTCTTCTTTTATATTTGTTTTTGGAGCTTCTCCTTCAAAATCACTTAATGGTTTCAAATTATCTGGAATCACTTGTTCCTCTTCTTCACCAAATAATGGGAATACATCTAAAATAGAACTTAAAGCTATACTAGGAATCTCAAACGGAACCATCATAGACTCCAAATTCTCCTCTACACGATCAAAAGTTTGTTTTACACTATTAGCAGCTACCAAAAAGTGATTCGTTACTTTACTAACTTTAGCAGATTTTTCATCAAAATCTTCCCAAGTTACTTTAGCTTTATACCAATATTGACCATCCTCATAGTTTACAATTTCAGAGAAATTGGTCTTAGATATTCCTGCTACTACGATATCACCACTACCATACTGTTCCATAATCTCGTAAATACGAGTTTCTGCTTCAGTAAAATTAATGGCTTCTACTAAATATGTTTCACTGGCACGTACTTGTTTTCCGTGCTCATCAATTTTCTGGTACTTTACCTTACAACTAAACCAAGTTTGCATAATCTTTCTTTATATAAGATGCAAAAATAACAAAACCAATCATGTTCGATACCACCAAATGCCCTTTTTATGCATAAACATCAATATTTAGGAATTTTTGGGATTTATAGTGTAAAATGAGTAATAATATATGCTTTTTCAACATGTTAATCTATTACAAACTACCATTTTGAATAGCTTATCAACACTTGTTAATAAAGGATTATAGGGCTATTAACAATTATTGTTGAAATCATGTTGATGACTTGTTCATTAAATATGATAAGATGGAGCTTATGAACAAGAAAGCTAGGGTTACGTTAAAATGCGAAAAGTTTTCAGAAGTTTTCATAGCTTCTTAACTTGAAATTAACATCAGATTTCCTGTTTTCACCAAAATAAATGTACACATTTGTTTTTTCAACAGGATGTTAATAAGACCTTCAAAAATCTGATATTTAAGTCTATTCTATTGTTCAAAAAAGGTGAAAAATGGCATCATTCGGAAAAATCTAATTTTTTGACAGAAAGTTATAACGATATTAACAGCCTCCTATATTATTATTAAATAACTTAAAATTTAAAATAAGATAATATATAAATATTGATGATGTTTAAAACTGATAATTTTTTTGAGGAAGATTGAAAGCTTTATCTAAATTTGCATTGCAACAAAACAAAAGATTTGAACGATGGATTATATCAGCGAAATAGCGAAACTCAAAAAGGAAAAAAACGCAATCATCCTGGCTCACTATTATCAAATTCCTGAAATTCAGGATATTGCCGATTATATCGGTGATAGTTTGGGATTGGCTCAAAAAGCTGCAAGCACTGATGCTGAGCTTATTGTATTTGCTGGAGTTCACTTTATGGCTGAAACTGCCAAAATTTTGAATCCAAATAAAATGGTTTTGTTGCCAGATTTGGAAGCCGGATGTTCATTGGCGGATAGTTGCCCTCCAGTGGATTTTAAAAAATTTAGAGATCAATATCCTGATCATATCGTACTTTCTTACATCAATTGTAGTTCAGGAATCAAGGAACTTTCCGATGTGATAGTCACCAGTGGCAACGCTGTTCAAATCGTAGAATCATTCCCCAAAGATCAGAAAATCATATTTGCTCCCGACAAAAATTTGGGAGGATATATTAACAACAAAACGGGTCGTGAAATGGTATTATGGGATGGAACTTGCGAAGTGCATGATATTCTAAGCACTGAGGCCATTATCAAATTAAAGATGGAACATCCAGATGCTGAATTGGTGGCTCATCCTGAATGTGATGGACCAGTATTGGCATTAGCCGATATGATAGGATCTACTACAGCTATGTTGAAATATACCAAAAAATCGAATGCTAAGAAGTTTATTGTAGCTAGTGAAACTGGTATTTTACATCAGATGCAAAAAGATGCTCCAGAAAAAGAATTTATGGTGGTTCCTAAGGATGAGACTTGTAACTGTAACGACTGTCCTTATATGAAATTGAATACTTTAGAGAAATTATACCTCTGTCTTAAAAATGAGACTCCTCAAATTGAACTTCCTGAAGATGTGATGAAAAGAGCTGAAAAACCTATTAATAAGATGTTGGATATTAGCCGTGAGATGGGTTTAATATAATGAGCTAATCTTGCGAAGATGCTAAAAAGTAAACATAGGAGTTTCTATATTGTTATTATCATATTTGCTATCATCTATAGTATCTTATCTTTAGTCAATCATTATTATTTCAGAACTTTTGCACTCGATTTAGGAGCGTATACCAATGCATTATACGATTATGTCCATTTTCAATTTAATGACAGTAGAGTTTTTAAACCTATTTCAGAGAACCTACTGGCTGATCATTTCGATATTTATTTGATTCTCTTTGCTCCTTTTTCTCTCCTTTTTGGGACCTATACTCTACTTATTATTCAAATACTTTCTATTCTTTTTGGAGGATGGGGCATATATAAATATTTCTCCGATGAGGAATATAAACCCTCCATTGCCATTTCAGCATTGATTTGGTATTTTAGTTTTTTTGGAGTTTTTACTGCTTTAGCTTTCGACTATCATTCTAATGTGGTGGCGGCAACTATAGTTCCTTGGTTTTTTTATGCCATTAAAAAGAGAAAAATAGGATGGAGCTTTATGCTCATGATTTTCATTTTAATCAGTAAAGAAAATATTCCGCTTTGGATGGCTTTTATCTGTTTAGGATTGGTAATTGAATATTGGAAAGATTTTAAAATGAGAAATAGGCTACTGGGATTTTTCCTGTTTAGTGCTTTTTATTTTGTTTTAGTGACTGGCTTCATTATGCCCGCCTTTGCTAATAATAACTCTTATCCACATTTTCATTATTCCTTTTTAGGCACAAATTCCAAAGAAGCCCTAGTCTTCTTGTTGAGCCATCCTCTAGAGAGTATTCAAACCTTATTTGTGAATCATATTGGAGACCCTGATGCCGATTTCATTAAACTTGAATTCCATATTTATTTATTTATTTCTGGATTTTTTCTGCTCTTTAAAAAGCCTCAATATATTTTAATGTTGATTCCTATTTTCTTTCAGAAAATGTTTCACGATAAATATATCATCTGGAGCACCAATGGACAATATAGTATTGAATTTGCAGTGATTATGGTCATTGGAATTTTTATGATTATCAATGAAATCAAGAGTGATAAATGGAGAAAAGTATTACTTTATTCCTTAGTGATTGCCAATTTAGGTATTACTTTTAGAGTGATGGATAATCCCATTGTTCATTTAGGAAGAGCACAAATAAGAATCTATAAAGCGGATCATTATTCCAGAGATTTTAATGTAAAAGTTTTGCACGAACAGTTGAATTATATTCCTGAAAATGCTGTAGTTTCAGCTCAATCACCTTTTTTACCCCATTTGGCTTTAAGAGATTATATTTATCAATTTCCGATGATAGCGGATGCTGAGTATGTAATTTTTTCCTATGAAGAAGACCCCTATCCTCTAGATAAAGATGCTTTTAAAAGGAAAACAGAGGAGCTTTTAAAAGCACAAGTTTGGAGCGTGCAATATGAACAAGGACCTATTCGAATATTGAAAAGAAAGTAGTTCGATTAATATTTACCTTTGAAAGAAAATATCAAGATGAAAAATATACTAATTATTGTTTTTAGTGTTTTTGTAATGAGCACATTTGCTCAAACAGAAACCATTAAATTTCCATCGGAGGATGGTATTGAAATTACAGCTGATCTTTATAAAATAGACGATGCTGCACCTTGGATTATTCTTCATCATCAGGCAGGATTTAGTAGGGGAGAGTATAGAAGTATTGCACCTAAGCTCAATGCATTAGGTTTTAATTGTATAGCTACCGATCAACGTTCTGGTAAAGAAGTAAATGGAGTGATTAATCAAACGCATTTAGCAGCCGAAAAACAAGGCAAAGAAACCAAATACGTAAATGCTATTCCCGATTTAAAAGCCACACTTGAGTATGTAAAATCAGAATTGAAAGCTCAAGACATCATCATTTGGGGTTCTTCCTATTCTTCTGCTTTAACTTTTTATATGGCCAGCCAATATCCTGAAGATATCAAAGCAGTTTTGGCATTTTCTCCTGGAGAATATTTTGAGATTAGTGGTGAAACGATTAGTTCTTTTGCAGCTCAAGTGAAATGCCCAGTGTTTATCACTTCTGCGAAAAATGAAGAGGAGTATTGGCGAGTTATTTACAATGCTGTTCCAGGCGAAAAGTATTTCTATTTACCTCAGGAAGAAGGATTTCATGGGTCTAGAGCTTTATGGTCAGAGAAAGTTGGACATGAATTGGTTTGGAAGGAAGTGGAAGAGTTTTTGAAAAATTGTAAAAAATAATTTAAAACTTTGCTTTTATTGAAAATTGATTTTAGCTATAAAAATACTTACTTTTGTATAAATATTAGAAAATGAATACTATAGATCTAAAAAATATTTTGATACATCAAATTGCTGGTATAGATGATAAATCATTCTTAGCAGCAATAAAAAATATTATTGATTTAAAAACAGATTCAACACTCTATCTTACTAATGTAGAACAGGAATATAAAATTGAACAAGGATTGAAAGAATTGAACATTGGTAATTACATTACTAATGAACAGCTTGAAAAAGATGTTGATCAATGGTTAGAAGAATAATTTGGTCAGCAAGTTCAAAGATTGATTTATTCGAAATTCTGAACTATTATTTTGAAAGAAATGGTAATAAAACCTACAGTAAAAAATTAAATTCTGATATTCGCTCTTCTGTTAAATTATTAAGCTCTTACCCAAAACTTGGAATACAAACCAAAACATCTAATGTAAGAGTTTTAATTGAAGGAAGGTTTGGTATTTTCTATAGGCTTAAAAATCATTCTATTGAGATTATATCTTTGTGGGATTTCCACCAAAATCCTGATAATGTGAAACATAAAAAATAGCTTTCACATATTCCCTTTTTCCCTACTTTTGCCCTTTTAATTTGAAAAACAAAACAAATGAATAAACCTACCCTATTAATTCTCGCAGCAGGAATTGGAAGCCGTTATGGCGGATTAAAACAATTAGATAAAGTTGGCCCTGGTGGCGAAGCCATTATCGATTATAGTATCTACGATGCCATTCAAGCTGGTTTTGGAAAAGTAGTTTTTGTGATACGAAAAAGCATAGAAACCGATTTCCGTGAGTTTATTGGAAATAAATTGGATGGAAAAATAGAAGTAGCATATGTTTTTCAAGAGTTGGATAAACTTCCTGAAGGAATAACACCAAATCCAGATCGTCAGAAACCTTATGGTACCGGACACGCCATTTTAATGGCTGCTGATGTGATTAAAGAAAATTTTGCAGTAATTAATGCCGATGATTTCTATGGACGTGAAGCCTATGAAACCATTGCTAAATATTTTGGTGAATTAGACCCCAATGCCAATGACAATTGTATGGTGGGTTATAATTTAAAGAATACCTTATCGGATAATGGATATGTGAGTCGTGGACAGTGCAGTAGCGATGAAAATGCTTATTTAATTGATGTGGTGGAAAGAACTCATATTGAAAAGAAAGCCGATGGTATCTTTTTTAAAAATGAGGAAAAAGAGCAAATTAAACTAGATGAAAATACTTTAGTTTCCATGAACTTTTGGGGTTTTACTCCTCAGTTTTTTGGTCAGTTAAATACTCGTTTCACCAAGTTTATACAAAAAAATAAAGACCAGCTCAAAGCAGAATTTTATATCCCTACTGCAGTAAATGAGATGATAGAGGAGGGCATAGCCAAAACTAAAGTCTTAGAATCGGATGCAGCTTGGTTTGGTGTGACTTATCAAGAAGACAGACCAGTGGTGGTGGAGAGTATTCGGGATTTGATAAAAGCAGGAAAATATCCTGAGAGATTGTTTTAAAGTTTGTCACAAAAAATCAATTTTTTCGTTACGCTTGAGCTGATAACAAACATTTACGAAAAGTAAACTTATTGTTTTCAAAGTTACTCACAGTTAAATATTTTACTGTGTTCGTGAGCTCCCTTTGGTCGGTTCACAAGCCTCAAAATGACCTTTTCTGAAAAGCTTAGGCATTTTTTTTAGAATACGTAACACAGCTCTCCTGAGCTGTGCCTTATATTTTGATTATGAATATGTTAAACCCCAGTTCTCCTGAACTGTGTAATTTAGTAGTATTAAAAGGCTTGTAAAAACGGCAGCTCAGGAGAGCCGCGTTAATTCTAGTTATCAGCAAACAGTTTTTGATTAAGGGTAACACAGTTCTCCTGAACTGTGCAATAGATGATGTTATTAGTCTTGTAAAAACGGCAGCTCAGGAGAGCCGCGTTACTTCTAGTTATCAGCAAAAAGTTTTTGATTAGCAGTAACACATTTCTCCCGAACTGTAGAATAGATGGTTTTAATTGGTTTGGAAAAATCGCAGCTCAGGAGAGCCGCGTTACTTCTACTTATCAGCAAACAGTTTTTGATTACTAGTAACACAGTTCTCCTGAACTGTGGAATTAATAGTGTTAGTAGGTATGATAAAACTGTAAATCGTAGAGCTATATTCTTCCTCCCCATTAATAATATTCCATGATTCACATTTAATTATCCATAAATAATTAGATTTGCTCATGGAAAAACAAAAGCTGAAAAACATATATCAAAACTTCACTGCTGATGGTGAGTTCAAAGATTATCAAACTCTGGTTTCAGGACATATTAATGATACTTATCTCATAGAAACAGATTTGAAATCTTATGTACTCCAAAAACTCAATCATCTCGTTTTTCCTAATATTCCAGAGCTGATGAATAATAAAGTGAATGTATCACAACATTTAGCACACAAATGTGATTTTCACCAAAGCCTCCTCCATTTTTATCCTACTTTAAAAAACCAATACTATTATCAAGACGAGGAAGGATTTTACTGGAATATGATGAATTTTATTCCTGATTCTAAGGTCCTTGAAAAAACAGAAAATAAAGAACAGGCTGCTGAAGCGGGATATGCATTTGCAGCATTTATCCGCGCATTAGATGATTTTGATGCCGCTGATCTTTATGAAATCATTCCCGATTTCCATAAAATGTCGTTTAGGTATCAGCAGTTTGACGAAGCTTTGGATGGAGCAGGAGAGGATCGGTACGATGCTGTACCGATGCGTCAGCATAGAATTAAAATAGCTGCAGAGTGGATTCAACAAGTTCTGACTAGTAGAGAAGAAATGCAAAAGCTGCAAAGGCTGCATGAGCAAGGTGAGATTCCATTACGCGTTACTCATAACGATACCAAGCTCAGTAATATACTATTCGATAATAATGATAAAGCTTTAGCAGT
This sequence comes from Lentimicrobium sp. S6, assembly GCF_013166635.1. Classification (NCBI taxonomy): domain Bacteria; kingdom Pseudomonadati; phylum Bacteroidota; class Bacteroidia; order Bacteroidales; family Lentimicrobiaceae; genus Lentimicrobium; species Lentimicrobium sp. S6. The sequence continues at coordinate 22,037 of NZ_JABKBZ010000053.1, forward strand.
GATAGATTGGGATACTTTAATGCCGGGCATCATACACTATGATTTTGGAGATTCGGTTCGTACCATATGTAGTAATAGTACTGAGGATGAAACGGATTTGGATAAAGTGACTTTTAATTTGGAGTATTATAAATCTTACAAAGGGGCTTTTATAAATGAATTAGATGGAATTTTAAGTGAGAAAGAGAAGGACTTGCTAGATCTGGCTCCACCGACCATCACTTTTATTATGGGTTTGAGGTTTCTTACCGATTATTTAAATGGTGATCAATACTATAAGATTAAATATGCCAATCATAATTTAGATAGAGCTGCTAATCAGTTTACTCTGGTGAATAGGATAAAAAAAAGCCTTGCATATGATTGAAAGATTCATAAAAAATGAATTGAGGTGCTCAATTGTTTACTTATCCTATCAGTTTGATAACCTATTAGTTAATCAGCGATATATTAAAATTGTCACAGCAAACTTGATTTAGCTTGATGTTTTTTTGCTCCCTTTAGGGTTGGGGCAAACAAAAAAATCTAATACACAGAGTATTACAATTGAATAATTCGATTATACATTAGTGGTTATTTGAACACCTCAATTATACTTTATGAATTTAAATACTTGTTCAAATAATTCTCCACAGGTTTTGGAAAAGCGTAATCCTTCAATTCTTCAAATTTTAGCTTTATAAAATCAGTAGAAGGTAATTCATCAATTATTATATATAGGAAGCGAATCTTTAATAAGCGATGAGTGAGCTTATGCTCCATCTCTTGCACACTTCTTATCTCAAATGGCTTATCTCCTATAAACTTCACAAAGTCTTCTCTAATAAGAATTTCCTCCTCTGGAATTTGTGTTTCTGTTTCTATTAATGGCAATTGATAGAGTCCTTTCCATATATTCTCATGAATTCTTTTTTCAATCAATATTTCCTTTCCATTGCTGAGGAGGATAAAATTCAAATAGCGTTCTTTAATTTTTAGTGTTTTGAGTTTAATGGGTAAGATATCTACTTTTTGGGAAGCAAAAGCAGTACAAGTATGCATTAAAGGACATTGCACACAATCAGGATTTTTGGGTTTACAAAATAGGGCACCAAACTCCATTATGGCCTGGTTATAGGTGGCAGCACGACTTTTTATCAATGATTTTTGCGCCAAAGCATCAAATTCTTTCTTTCCTAAAGTGGAATTTATGGGTGTTTCTATTCCAAAATATCGCGATAGAACCCTAAAAACATTACCATCCACCACGGCATAGGGCAAATCGAAGGCCATTGAGGCAATAGCAGCAGCGGTATAAGGACCAATTCCTTTTAATGCAATGATTTCTTTATAATCGTCTGGAAAAATTCCTTGGTGTTGTTCAACAATTTGGTGAGCGGCAAATTTCATGTTTCTGGCACGACTATAATACCCCAAGCCTTCCCACATTTTAAGCACTTGATCTTCTGAGGCTTGATGTAAACTTTGCACATTTGGAAAAGCCTGTATAAAGCGGTGGTAGTAGGGTAGACCCTGTTCCACTCGAGTTTGCTGGAGTATAATCTCGGATATCCAAATGCGGTATGCATCCTTAGTATTTCGCCAAGGAAGAGCTCTTGCATTTTTTTCATACCAGTGGATTAGCGTATTTGAAAATGTCATTTTTTGAGTAAACAAATTTATTTTGAGTTAATTAGCTAAAAATAATTTACAAATTTTATTTGCAAAGTTGAAAAAAAATATATCTTTGCACCCCATTTAGGAAAATAAAATTTTAAATAAATATAAGATCATGACTAAAGCAGAAATCGTAGCAGATATTGCGAACAAAACAGGTATTGAAAAGATTGCTGTACAAAAAACTGTTGAAGCTTTCATGGATGCTATCAAAGACTCCATGGTTAACGGAGAAAATGTATATCTAAGAGGTTTTGGAAGTTTTGTAATCAAAAGAAGAGCAGAAAAAACTGGTAGAAACATTTCTAAGAATACTACTATCATTATTCCAGCTCATAATATTCCTTCATTCAAGCCAGCAAAGAGCTTTGTGGGTGAAGTGAAAAACAGCGTTAAATAATTTAAACTTACTAGATATGCCTAGCGGAAAGAAAAGAAAAAGACATAAGATGTCTACGCACAAGCGTAAAAAACGTCTGAGAAAAAACAGACATAAGAAAAAATAATCTAAATTAGAAAAGCCAAGGTTATTTGTATAAATAGCCTTGGTTTTTATTCTTCCCTTTCGAAAGAAAACAAAATACTCCTTCCTTTTTTTCTTCCCAAAACAACTAATCAAAGTGGTTAGTTGCATTTTTATATTTAAACGTTCCTAACTAAATGAATAGAGAACTAGTTATAAACTCTGGCCCCAACGAGGTAGAGATCGCCCTTTTGGAAGAAAACCAACTTGTTGAGCTGCATAAAGATAAAACCAATAGTAGTTTTTCTGTTGGAGATATCTATTTGGGTCGCGTCAGAAAAATCATGCCCGGTTTAAACGCCGCTTTTGTGGATGTGGGTTATGAACGCGATGCCTTTCTACATTATCTTGACCTTGGTCCCCAAGTACTTACATATAATAAATATATTCGAACTTTAATGAATGGAACTGGTGGCACAGATGTCTACCAGAGCATTAAACTCGAAAAAGACATTCAGAAAACAGGAAAAATCAATACAGTATTAAAACAAAACCAAAGTGTTTTAATACAAATTGCTAAAGAACCTATTTCTTCTAAAGGACCAAGAATTTCTACCGAGATATCATTTGCAGGTCGATATATGGTATTATTACCATTTTCCGACAAAATCAGCATCTCTCAAAAGATAAAAAGCGCAGAGGAAAGAAAAAGACTTAAACGATTAATCACAAGTATACGTCCTCCAAATTTTGGTGTGATAGTGCGTACCATGGCAGAAAACCGTATGGTAGCAGAGCTCGATACCGACCTCCGGAACCTGGTTAAAAAATGGGAAAACGTATATCAGAAACTAGATCATAAGTCGAAACCACCAATGAAAGTGGTTAGTGAGTTGAACAGAACATCAACTATATTAAGAGATTTGCTCAACGAATCTTTCAACAGCATTAAAATCAATGAGCCTACCATAGCTGAAGAAATTAAATCTTTTGTTGAAAGAATTGCTCCGGGAAAATCAAATATAGTCAACCTGATTAAAGGAAAAGCCATATTTGAGCAAACAGGAGTAGACAAGCAAATCAAATCTTCCTTCGGTAAAATTGTGACTATTAAAAGTGGAATTTATCTTATCATTGAACATACAGAAGCTATGCACGTTATTGATGTGAATAGTGGACATCGTGTGAATAAAGATAAATCTCAAGAAGATAATGCCCTCCAAACTAATATTGAGTCGGCTAGCGAAATTGCTCGACAATTGCGACTTAGAGATATGGGAGGAATCATAGTGATCGATTTTATCGATATGAACCAAGCAGCCAATAGAAGGGCATTATATGCTCATATGAAAGAAGAAATGGCAAAAGATCGTGCTAAGCACACCATCTTACCTCCTTCTAAATTTGGTTTGGTACAAATAACTCGTCAACGTGTACGCCCGGAAATGAATATTGAAATTCAGGAACAATGTCCGGTATGTAGTGGTTCTGGCGAGGTTACGCCAAGTGTTTTATTGACCGATGATATTCAAAACAATTTGGCTTATCTTATCAATGAGCAAAATGAAAAATCATTAAAAATTGTTGTTCATCCATTTTTGTATGCTTATATCAGAAGCAAATTCCGTCATGTACAAAGAAAATGGTATAGGGAATTAAAAAGCTGGATAAAAGTAGAAGAAGACAGCTCTTACCATCAATTAGAGTATCATATCTTCAATAAAATAGATGAGGAAATCAAGCTTTAAGACTTGGGAAAACAACTAGCGATATTTATAAGTTACCTATTCCACCCTTTGTGGATGCCATTGTATGTGATGTTGATTTTTTGGAATATCAACACCAAGGCTATGTTTATTAGCAACGATGTGGTTTGGCTATATATATTGCTAGTTGTTTTTATTAATACCCTCCTCATTCCCGTTTTGCTTTTTTGGATGATGAAGCGATTAAACATCATCGAAAGTTTGCACCTCGATTCACAAAAAGACCGCTTCTATCCCTTTGCCATCATTGGCATTTTTTATTTAACCACCTGGTATGTTTTCAGTAGATTAGAGATATTCACCTATCTTTCTTTGGTATTTGTCATTGCTGCTATTTTGGTATTTTTGGCATTAGCTATCAATTTATTCTGGAAAATATCTATCCACAGCATGTCTATGGGTGCCATGAGTATTGCTGTTCTATATTTAACTGCCGTGCATTTTATTGATGCAGCATGGCCTGTTTATTTGGTGTTTATCATGAGTGGATTGGTAGGTTATGCCCGATTAAAACTCAAGGCTCATTCCTCGTCACAAGTATATGTAGGCTTCGTTTTAGGCATGCTAGCTGTTACTATATTCTTTTTTAGCCTCCTCTAGGACCCTTTTTTAACTCATCAATTATACCACATTTTCAATTTATTCTTTTTTTTCACCTCTACAATGAATTATAAATAGGCTGTTATTTAATTAGTTATAAATTTTTCATTCTCTACAACCTACTTTACTATTTCCTTTTTAATATGGTTTAGACTTACACGTTTATATAGAATTTACAATTAAACTACCTTTGCTAGGTACATTAAATGAAAGCTTATGTTATTCAAAACTGCCAAATCTATTATTCTTAGAATTGATGAATTTATCGATACTATTGAACAAAGTATTCTCGTTTTCCGATCTGGAGTAAATGATTATATCATTAAAGATGAGCATAATTTCCAATATAATTTTGATAAGCTAGACAAGCTAGAAGCACGAGCGGATAAATTACGCAGATCCATAGAAAATGAATTGATATTAAAGTCTTTATTGCCTGCGCATCATGTAGAGATTTTGCAACTCATTGATAAAATGGATGATGTAGCAGATATTGCCAAGGAAAACCTGGGTCAATTCGATGCTGAAATCCCTATGATTCCCAGTGAGTTGAATAACGATTTATTACGATTAACAGAAACCAGTGTGAAAGCTGCAGAAATGGTGATTCCGGCTTGTAGAGCCATCTTTATAGATCCTAATCATGTGAAGGACAAGCTCAATAAAGTTTATTATTATGAGAAAGAAACGGATAAACTGGCTATTGAGTTCAAAAGGAAAGTATTTAGAGATGTGGAAGGATTAAAGCTTTCTGAAAAATTCCATTTGCGATATTTTAGTTTACATATCGAAAACATCTCTGATAAGGCAGAAGAGATAGCAGATTTATTAACCTCTATGGCCATTAAATTCAGGATATAAATGATACTATTCTTTTTATCGAGTGGATTGTTTTTGGGTTGGTCATTAGGAGCCAATGATGCGGCCAACGTATTTGGTTCTGCTGTGGGCAGTAAAATGGTGAACTTTAGAAAAGCAGCCATAGTTGCCAGTGTATTTGTGATACTTGGTGCTGTTATTCAAGGAGCAGGAGCATCGCATACATTAGGTAAACTCGGAAGTGTGAGTGCTTTGGCTGGAGCTTTTACCGTAGCGCTTTCTGCTGCGATTACGGTTTTTGCCATGACCAAATGGAAAGTTCCAGTATCCACATCACAAGCCATTGTTGGCGCCATTATCGGATGGAATTTTTATACTGGAAACCCCACCGATTATCATTCTCTAACAAAAATTGTAACCACGTGGGTAGCAGGACCTATATTGGGTGGTGTTTTTGCGGTTATTATTTATTATTTATTATCCTCCTGGTTAAATAGAGCAAAACTGCATATGGTCAAGCTCGATGCTTATTTACGTTTTGGTTTATTGGCCGTTGGGGCCTTTGGTTCCTATGCATTGGGCGCCAATAATATTGCCAATGTGATGGGTGTTTTTGTTCCTTCGATAAATCTAGATCCTATCGATTTTGGCCTTTTTGTTTTATCTGGAGCGCAGCAATTATTTTTCGTGGGTGGTTTGGCCATTGCTTTTGGTATTATTACTTATAGCAGACGAGTAATGGAAACCGTGGGTAACGATTTAATGGAATTGAGCCCCGTTTCAGCCTTAGTTGTTGTGTTTTCTCATTCCATGGTTCTCTTTGTATTTAGTTCTCAAGGCCTTTCTAATTTTATGCAATCTATAGGTCTTCCTGCTATTCCATTGGTTCCGGTTTCTAGTTCTCAAGCTATAGTGGGCGCAATTATTGGTCTGGGTCTTTTAAAAGGAGGACGTAATGTAAATTGGAAAACCTTAGGAAGTATTTCTATAGGTTGGATTACCACTCCTATTATTGCTGGATTATTGGCATTCCTATCTTTATTTTTCGTGAATAATGTATTTCGTTTAGAAGTGGAAAATAAAGAAAATATCAGCATCGTAAAAGAACATACTCAAGTCTCTAGTATACCAAATGATTCAATAAAATCATCCTCCAAAATTATACAAAATAAACATGATTTAAAACCAGTAATCATTGAAAAAGAGTCTCCTTCTATTTTCTTCTATGTGACACCTACAGTATTATTTTTAATTCTTATTATTATGGTGATAGTCTTTCTGTTAAGAAGAAAACTACTCATTAAAAAGCATTTAGAAGAAATGGAGGAGCAGAAAACTATTATTAAAAGTTTGCAAAAGCAAGTGGAATCTTTTCAACAAAAAACTGATGTGGTGAGTAAGGAAATGGAGAGCGACATTAAATATAAAAAGAAACAAATGATGACTTTAGCTCTTAATATTATTCAGAAAAACGATTTCATACAAAACTTAAGAACAAAAGTGCTCAAGCTTAAGTCTTCTGCTACTAATGTAGCAACACAAAAAGGCTTGCAAAAATTATCTATGGTCATCAACGAGCATCTATACCTGGATAAAGATAGAAAAACCTTCCAGTTATATGTAGAAGATTTGCATCTTGATTTCTATCAAAAGCTCGATGAAAATTATAGCAGTCTTACCAGTAATGAGAAAAGACTTTGTGCATTATTACGCTTAGAATTGTCTTCAAAAGAGATCGCTTCTATTTTAAATATTTCACCAAAAAGTGTGGAGATGAATAGATATAGATTACGCAAGAAAATGCAAATTTCTGCTAGCGAAAACCTAACAGAAATCATTATGAAAATATAAATAAATATTTGAAATAGTAGGGTGTAAAAGTATTATAAAGTACTGATAAACAAAGCATAAATTATACATTGTAGAGATGGTGATGGAAATAAATAAAATGCAGAATTAAATTGTAGAAACAGAGTAGTAGTAGATAATTTGTGATACTGCTGTTAAGTCTTGTTCTTTGGTAAAAATTCAAAATTTTATTATTGACTAATATAAACATTATGAAAAAATTAAAATTACAAAGCCTTATTGTTTTATTGTTGATGGCACTCATTCTACCCCTATCGGGAATGGCACAAACAAGAACTATAAAAGGTACTGTTTATGATGAAGACGGAAAACCTCTTTCCGATGTTAAAGTTAGAATTAGAGGCGCTTCTAAAGTAGCCGTTGTTACAGATGCAAATGGTTTCTATACTCTTGAAGTGGATGAATTCACAAGTGAGATTCTATATTTTGATAAAGAAGATTATGACAGAAGAGAAATCGATGTGAAAGGCGAGGATGTTCTGAATGTAAAGTTATATTCTGATGTAAGATATAACGCCTATGGTGCTAAAGTAGACAGGGAGCCTGCCACAGTGGAGTTTCGAAATGGGATTTTAAATTTTGAAACTGCCGACCAGAATTTTAAGCTTTGGTTCGATAATCGTGTTTATGTTGATTTTGCTTATTTCCCTACAAAAGATGTTTACAATCCAATTGGAAATGGGGTGAATATCCGTAGAGCACGATTTGCCATGAAAACTAGAGTACATAAAAACTGGTATGGTGAAATTGACTTAGATTTTGCCGGTTCTGCTATTGAAATGAAGGATATGATAGTAGGTTATTACTTTATGAAAGATGGTAAAGATTATGCACACATTAGAGTAGGTCATTATAAGGAAAACTTCTCTATGGAGACTACTACGACTTCACGTTATGTGACTTTCATTGAGCGTTCTTTAGTAAGTAAAATGGCTCCTTCTCGTCACATTGGTGCTTCTTATACTCAGTGGGGTAAAAAATGGTTATTTATTGGAGGTTTATATTTCCAAGCACAAGGTGAAAATGAAGAAGTGATTTGGTCGCAAGATAAGAACAAAGCCGCAGGACTAGACGAAGGATATTCTGCTACTTTTAGAGGGGTTGTAACACCACTTAATGATAATGAAAAAGTATTACATATTGGTGCAGCTTATTCATACAGAACCCCTAAAACTTCTGCTGAAGTTTATAAAGGATACCGATACAGCACTCGTAGTTTTACATCTATCAATAGAAAGAAATATTTAGATACAGACGATATTGCTAATGTTGAAACTCAACAGCTTTATGGTATTGAATTGGCCGGTGCTTATAAAAACTTCTTCTTTCAATCGGAATATATTGGAACACAATTAAACGGAACTGAGCTTAACAAAGAAGTTGGTGTAGAAAAAGGTTATATCGATGGTGCTTATGCACAAGTAGGATGGCTTATTTTCGGAGGTAAGTATAATTATAACACTAAAGAGGGTGAATTCACTCAAATTACCAGAGGTAAAGATTGGGGAGACTTAGAATTGGCTTTCCGTTTCGATTATGTGAATGCCAACGATTTTGATGCTAAAATATATGGTGGAGCTGCTAATGGCTATTCTGTGGGTCTTAATTATCATGTAAATAGTAATGTGAAATTGATGCTAAACTATAACTATGTGGATCATGACAGATATGCCAATGGAAAAGGTAAACTCTATATTGGTCACGATGTGAATGGTGAATTAACTAAAGATTTTACTCAGGCTGTGGAAGCAAAGGGTGATGGCGGAGACGATTACGGAATTATTCAAGCACGAGTTGAAATCGATTTCTAATTATTGATAATCAAAAAAATGACAAAAATGAAAAAGATATTTTCAATTATAATAAGCTCTATCATCTTGTTTTCATCTTGTATTAAAGATGAACCATTCGTTCTTCCTGAAGAACCACCAGTAGAGCCAGAAGTAAAGAGTGTTGTTGTTAATGAATTAATGACAAAAAACGAAGTAAACCCTTATTATACCGACCCTGCTGGAAACGGATGCGATTGGGTAGAATTCTATAACCATGGAGCTGAAGCTGTAGATATTGGAGGCCTTTTTATTTCCGATAAAGGAAAAGATGCCACTGATGTGGATATTTATCAAATTTCTGATGCCAATGCCGCTATTACTACTATTCCTGCAAAAGGCTTTCTAACCATCATTTTTGGTGCTTCTGATGCCAATGGCGTAGATATGGAAGGTATTGTTGATGGAAAAGTATTTATTCCAACAGGCTTAAGCTCAACAAAGGATATTGCGGTTGCTCTTTTTGAGGCCGATATGTCTTTAATTGATGAGTCGCCAGCATTTGCCGACCTAGAAGTTGAAAAATCATTAGGACGTGAAACTGATGCTGCTGAGAATTGGTTAGTTTTTGATGTACCAACCCCTAATGCTTCTAATAGTGACCAACCCTTGCCAGCCAATGTGCTTATCAATGAGTTAATCACAAAAGTATTAACAGAGAGCCATTCTTATTATACAGACGCTCAAGGTGATTTTGCCGATTGGGTAGAAATTGTAAATACAGGCGGTATGCCAATGGATTTGGCTGGTTATTATTTCACCGATAAAGGTGAAGAAGCTACAGCTGATGATATGTACTTAGTTCCAGATACTGATGCCTCAGCTACAACTGTTCCTGCTGGTGGTAGATTGATGGTGGTTTTTGGTGCTGCTAATGATGCTGGGGAAGATATGGAAGGAATTATAGATGGAATTTATTTTGTACCAACAGGATTAAAGCCTAGTGGAGACATAGCTGTGGCTATTTTTGAAGCTGACCAAACCACTTTATTAACTGTTTCTGAGAAATTCAATGCTGATGGTCCTTTTGGAGAATTAGAGGATGATAAATCATTAGGTAGAGTGGATGATGGAGGAAATGAATGGCAAATATTTGATATCCCTACCCCTAACGAAGCCAATAGCATCATTATCCCAGAACCAGCAAATGTGTTGATTAATGAGCTTATGACAAAAGTATTGACCGAGAGCCATTCTTATTATACAGACGCTCAAGGTGATTTTGCCGATTGGGTAGAAATTGTAAATACAGGCGGTATGCCAATGGATTTGGCTGGCTATTATTTCACCGATAAAGGTGAAGAAGCTACAGCTGATGATATGTATCTAGTGCCTGATACCGATGCTACTGCTACAACAGTTCCTGCGGGTGGTAAATTAATGGTGGTTTTTGGAGCTGCTAATGAAGCCGGTGAAGATATGGAAGGAATTATAGATGGAATTTACTTTGTTCCAACAGGATTAAAGCCTAGTGGTGATGTAGCTGTGGCGATTTTTGAAGCCGACCAATCTACTCTTTTCATAGCATCTGAGAAATTCAATGCAGATGGACCATTTGGTGAATTGGAAGATGATAAATCATTAGGTAGAACTACAGATGGAGCTGACGATTGGAAAGTTTTTGACCTTCCAACTCCAAATGCAGCGAATACTGGTAAATAATAATATTAATAGCGGTGATTAAGGTACAAAACTCATATCTACTGTATTTTACTACAAGCACTATTTTTGCTTTAGTACTTGTCTTGCTCTCTTGTTCAAAAGAAACAGGAGAGCAGGCCACACCGCCTATTGCTAGTATTCCTCTAGAAATTATACAGAGCTTTCCTTTAGATATTTTAGAACCCTCTGGTTTAGCACATGGATGGAATTCAGATGAGTTTTTGGTTGTCAGCGATAATAGCAATTCTGTTTTTAGAATTCATAAAGATGGAAGTATTATTGAAGAATTAAGCTTTAGGGGAGACGATTTAGAAGGTGTTTCCTATCAAGAATCTGGTAAGTTTATCTGGGTAGCCGAGGAGCGTTTGAAAAAATTAGTGAAGCTCAATAAAAACGGCGAAGTATTAAAGGAATATCCTCTCGATTATGATAACTCATCGAGTAATAAAGGTTTAGAAGGTGTTTCTGTGAATACCAAAAACAATCATGTGTATGCCATAAATGAGTATAGCCCTGGTTTGTTATTGGAGTTTTTCGATGGAGCACTTATCAATAGTTTTGAGCTCGGTTTTGCTCAGGATTATTCAGGATTGTATGTGGATGTAGAGGCACAAGAAATATGGATACTTAGTGACGAATCTAGGAGCATCTATCAGTGCGACCTAACAGGAAAACCTATCAATACATATTCTCACAATATTGATCAGCTGGAAGGCCTTATTGTAAATGCAAATCTGAAACAGTTTTGGGTGTGCAGCGACTCTCAAAATACTTTATATCAATTAAAAATTAAAAATTTGTAATCATGACTAATATTATTCCAAGGTATGAATTTAGAGCATTTGGGAATAGTTTTGATGCTATTGAAACCAAAATGCATGAATTGTCGAAGGTTGAAAAAACCAGAGAGATATCTGAAATATATCTGATGACATTGGCGAATACGGAAAATAATATTAAAATCCGTAAGAAGAAAATGGATATAAAAGTATTGGTGCAGAAGAAGAAAGAATTGGAACAGTGGCTGCCACAACTCATAGGAGAGTTTCCTATGAAAGCTGCCACCTTGGAAAACGAAGTGTTTCCAGCTTTGGGTGTACCTGCTCCGGTTTTTGAGAAAGAAGAATATACCTTAAAGGAATTTATTAGCTCTATAGTAAAAGACGATCCCGATGTGGTAGCTGCTCATACTTGGAAAATAAGACATGCCTTCACCATCAACGAGTGTATTTGCGAAATCGCTGATGTATACGTAAATGGCGCATTGATTAAAACCATTGCTGTGGAATCTGTTGACCCTCAAAAAGTATGTGACACTAAAAAATTATTGGGATTTACTGATGAACATGAAAACATCAATTATCCTAAAGCAATTAAACGAATTATAGGCCTAGAAGACTGGCCCAATCAAATAGAATGGTAAAAAACTAAAAAATTATAATATGGCAAAAGAAGCATTAAAAATAGGGGAGGTTTCCAAACCACGATTCGAATTTAGAACATTTGGGCAAGATTTTCAGGATGCTCATTATTTAATGTCAAGACTATCAGCAACTGTTCCTCAAAAAGTATGGGAACGCTCTTCAGAAGAAATATATATCGTTTCAAAAACCAATGATATCAATAATACTAAAATACGTGATGGTAAAATGGATATTAAAACCTATGTGCAAACCGTGGATGGTTTAGAACAGTGGAATCCATTGATGAAAGGTGAATTTCCAATGAAAAAAGAGGTTTTGGTGAATGAGGTATTTCCTGCTTTCCAAGTAGACATGCCCAGCTTCGATAAAGAAGAAATAACTAAAGAGGAATTCTTAGCCATTATAGAGCAACACGCAGATTTACAAGCAGTACGAGTTCATAAAACCCGTTATGGCTATATGGTGAACGATACTATTTGCGAAGTGGGTGATATTTTGGTAAATGGAGCTCATGTAGCTACCATTAATTCAGAATCTACCGAAGTAGAAGATATTAAGAAAACCCTTAAAGATTGTGAATTAGAAGGTTTGGAAAACATCAATTATCTCCAAATGATTAAAAGGGTGATTGGATGGATCAATAAGCCATTGGCCAACTAAGATTATTACGAATCTATCATTAAAATAAGAAAACATGGCACAAGAAATAGAAAGAAAATTTCTAGTAAAGGGAGACTATAAAGAAGATGTGTTTAAAAGTACTCGTATTACTCAAGGATATTTATCCTCTGTACCTGAAAGAACCGTAAGAGTGAGAGTGAAAGGCGACAAAGGATTCATCACCATCAAAGGAAAAGGAAATACCAGTGGAGCTTCTCGCTACGAGTGGGAAAAAGAAATTGCTGTTGAGGAGGTTAATGAATTATTAGAAATCTGTGAGCCAGGAATTATCGACAAAACTAGATCTTTAGTGAAATCAGGGAAGCATACTTTTGAAGTAGACGAGTTTTATGGCGAAAACCTAGGACTTACTGTTGCCGAAGTAGAGCTATCTTCTGAAGAAGAAGCTTTTGAAAAGCCTGCATGGCTTGGTGAAGAAGTAACTGGTGATGTAAAGTATTATAATTCCATGTTAATGAAAACCCCTTTTTCCAAGTGGTAGATTAGACCCTTGTGCAATTAGGATAAAAATCCATTAAATGAAGTTTTCAGCATTTTTGCCCAAGCTCCATGGGGAGAAATGCTGAAAACTCTTATTTTTTTTACTTCTCTTGGGGCAGTCATAAAAGCACCAAATGCACGAAGGCTTAGTTTAGTATTGAAATTGAAAAATGAAGTAAAATGTCAGAGAAGGAAACCCGCCCATTTGATCCTCTAGATATGGATCAATATAAAGTTGAAAAACTTCCAGTTAAGGATAAATCAAGCTTTGAAAAATGGATGGCTCGAATGGGTGGGCCATTGGCCATCTTAGCCTTTATTCTTATTGCCTGGGTGTTTAACATCCCTTTTCTTCAAGATATCAAGCAAGATTATATTACCCCTTCTGCTTTAAAAGAATACCATAAAAGCGATAAGGTGATAAAGTTGGTGCAATTATCTCATACCACGCCAGAAGAAAAGGCCTTTTATGAAAAAGTAAAGCCTCAAATAGAGAATAAATCTGTTTATTCTAAAGATAAAGCCTTTTCGGAATTGGACTTGAAAGCAGATGAAATGCAATTATGGGATTCCTTAAAGAAAAATGCCTTTGGTCGTTCCAATGTGTTTATGTTGGCCATTTTTGTGGCAGCACTTATTCTATGGGTTACCGAAGCCATCCCCAACTACCTCACATCACTGATACTAATCATTGCTTTGGTTTTAACGGGGGTTTTAACAGAAACCGATGCCTATCATCAATTGGGACATAAGGTGATGTGGCTAAACATTATGAGCTTCATACTGGCCAGCATGTTAGTGGCTACAAAATCGGCAAAACGATTTGCTTTGTGGTTTATGGTGAGGTTTGGAAAAAATGCCACTTCCATTTTCATCAGTTTTATGTTTATCAATATTGTATTGTCGGCATTTATATCTGCCACCACAGCTAAAGCGGCCATATTGCTTCCCATTTTTATGGTGATAGCGGCCATTTATGGAGCCACAGGAGGTAAAAACCGAAATAACTTTGGAAGAAACTTAGTGTTGCAAAACCTCTTTCAAATTAATATTGCAGCTGGAGGATTTATCACAGGTTCTGGAGCTAATTTATTGGCAGGAGCTATGATTGCCGGCGCCATAGGTATTTCCGATTTTCTTTATGGAGATTGGGTACAAGCCGCTTTACCACTGGCTATTATCCTCATTATCATTGGTTGGATAGTGGGAACAAAAATCATTTTTCCTCTATCAAAAGAAGAAAAGCAACCTTCTATTGTGGGAGGAGCTGAAATGTTGAAAAAGGAATACGATAAATTAGGCCCCATCACCTTTAATGAAATCAAATCTATTATCATATTTGTTTTGGTTTTAGCATTTTGGGCTACTGATAGGTATCATGGAATTAGTAAAACAGCCATTGCCTTTGTGGGTGCGATTGTAGCTCTTTTGCCAGGTATTGGAGTTGTGAAATGGAATGATGTGGATATTCCTTGGCACCTTTTATTATTCTCGGCAGGAGCCTATACTTTAGGAGCTGGTTTAAAAGCCACTAGTTTAGCGGGTATCAGTATTAATAGTTTATTCGATAATATTGGTCTTGGATCTCAGACTCCATTTTGGGTTTTCTTTTTGGCTCTTACTGCTGCTATGGTCTTTAGTTCATTGTTTTTTCAGTCGAAAACCATGCGGACCTTAATTTTTGTGCCTATAGCTATTGGTGTAGCCCAAAGGTATGGCTTTGGAATTATGAGTTTGGCTTTTCCGGTGGCTTTATTGATAGAGCATGTTTATGCATTACCTTTTAACTCTAAGCCGGCAGCCCTCCTCTATGTAACCGATCATTATAGCTGGAGCGATACTTTTAAATTTGGAGTAACCATGCTGGTGATAGCCTGGTTGATGATTATTATTTGGGGTGAAACCTGGTTAAGGTTTTTAGGTCATCTTCCCAATGGAGTTTTTGGATTGCTTTAGTCCTTTGCTTTTAGCTCTCTGTTCTTCGCCTTTTAACGAAGCCCTTTAACTTTAGGAATACCTGCAATAAACTCTTTGAGGTAGAAAGGTTCGAAGTAGGCTACATCTTCAAAATTTTGCTTGTTGAACGCTTCTTCTGAGAGTTGTATCATGCCTTGGCTGGAGCAATGGATATCGGGGTATATTTTTATCTCGTCTCTCTCCTTGAAAATTTCTTGGCATTTGGCGGCACCATCTCCTGTTAGGATGATTTTTTTATTTTCACCCTCCTCCGAAAAAGAATTTTCATCTAATATATGTGGTTTTACCTCTGTTTGGGCTTCTAATTTATGGTTATAGAAAGCGCCATATATTTCCATTCTACGGGCGTCTATGGTGGGAAGAAAAAGGTCTTGCTCGTTAAACTTTCCTTGCAGCTCTTGAGCAGCAAAGTGAGCCATTGAATCGATGGTGCCAATACCAATCAGAGGTATATCGAGGCTATAGCAGAGTCCTTTTGCGGTGCTCACTCCAATTCGAAGCCCGGTATAGGAACCAGGACCTTTACTCACGGCCACGGCATCTAAATCGGCTAATGAACATTCTGCTTCAGCAATCACTTCCATAATAAATTGGGTAAGGATTTCAGCATGTATATTCTTCTCATTTTTTTCGCGTAAAGCCAATAGTTTTCCATTGCGCGCCAGAGCTACCGAGCAAACAGGGGTAGCAGTATCAATATTTAAAATCAGTGCCATAATATTATTTGAGTGGGCAAAGATAATGCTTTGTTTGAAAATGGGTTTGTAAAAAATTGTATATTTGTTAGACTCAAATACAGCTTATTATGGAAACGCATCCCCAAATAACACTTAGGCGAGGAACACATAGAGGTCAAGATGTTATTTTTATTGAATTTGCTTATGATGAAGAATTAATAATTAAAGTTAAGCAAATATCTGGAGCCCGATGGAGTCAAACTAATCGCAGTTGGCTTGTTGCAAATAATGAAACTAATAAAGCGGAATTGAAAAAAGCCTTTTTAGTTCATCAAGAATCAGAAAAAAAAATCATTAACAAGAGCATTCAGAAAAAGAAAGAATATCAATCTAAATCCGATATCATCATTGAAAAAGACATTAGACAAGGGAGGCTTTTTATCAAGTTTCCTTTTGATTTAGCCATAAAGGAATCCATTAAAAAATTGGATGGATCATGGTGGCATCAAGAAAAAAAGATATGGTCGGTTCTTATGAATTCAGAGAATATGAAAACTATAGAAAGCATATTTAAAGGAAGAAATATGCTTTGGGTTGAAACGGAGAATCCTAGTGCTAAAAAACATCGCAGCCCTTTAAAAAAAGGCGAAGTAGAACTACACCCTAATTTTGAAAAACAACTGAAGATTGAAAACAAGAGCAAAAATACTATATCGAATTATATAAGTCAGGTATCTCATTTTCTATATTATTTTAGGAATGAGGATATATCCAATTTATCAGAAAATAAAATTCGAGATTATATTAATTATCTAAGAGAAGATTTGAATTATTCCACATCGTTTCAAAGGATTTTAATAAGTGCTGTTAACAACTATTACAGGACAGTATACAACAGGGATATAGATAGAACAGAATTGCCATATCCTATTTTTGAAAAGAGATTACCTAAGGTTATTAGTAAAGAAGATGTTCAAAAGATGATAAATGTTACAACAAACTACAAACATAAAATGGTCATTATTATGCTTTATAGTTTAGGTTTACGTAATAATGAACTAAGTATATTAAAGCTTAAGGATATTGATTTTGACAGAGAAATTATTACTATTTACAATTCGAAAGGACGCAAAGACAGGCAATTACCTTTGCCCACATCATTAATAAAACCTCTGAAAAAATACATCTTAGATTTTGCTATAAGAGATTATTTTTTAGAAGGGCAAGGGGAAAAGCCATATTCAGGAAGTAGTATAGGTAAAATAGTAAAAAGTGCAGCTGAGCAAGTAAATGTAAAGCTTCCTGTTACCCCACATGTTTTACGACATTGTTTTGCAACACATTCCCTTGAAAAGGGAGTAGATTTAAGATATATCCAAGCCATGTTGGGGCATAAAAGCAGTAAAACAACAGAAATATATACACATGTTAGTACAAAAAAGTTGAAATCTTTATCTAATCCTTTTGATGATATAAAAATTTGAGTTATTTTTACCAAACTTCCGTATAACTACCCAAATTGGGGTAGTTATGTGGAAGAAACTTACTTATATAAACAAGTTGGCAACCATAAAAATAAAGACAGTACACTATGGAAAATGAGATTAAAATAGGAAAGAAAATATTTATACGAAATGCTGGGAAAGATGAATACTGGCTTCAAGATATTATCTACGAAAATCCAAA
>NZ_JABKBZ010000054.1:0-38951 GCF_013166635.1 Lentimicrobium sp. S6
TGAGTGGCACAACTTGCTCCGGTACGAGTGGCACAACTTGCTCCGGTATGAGTGGCACAACTTGCTCCGGTTTGAGTGGCACAGTTACATCGGTATAGGTGGCACAACATGAGTCAGCCTATCCACTAATATCTTTAATTTCCAATCGGAGGAGCGTTTGAGCTTTTCCAGTTCTTCTTTTTGGCTGTTTTCCAGAAAATGCCAAAAGCGATTTTCATCAATGGCATATTTGGCATTAAAATCATTAGCTTGGCCCATGATGAATTTACTGGTCGCTTGATAGCTTCCTGCTTCCTCTTGCCATATTTGAGGATGGTCTTTACTTTCTTCTTTGGAAAACCCACATAAGGATTTTTCTATGGCAGCTTCTAGGGCTTGCTCGTTGGTTTGGCTTGGACTCATGCGTTTAAATCTTTTTTTAGTTTTTTTCCTTTTCTGGTCAAACGATACTTTTGGTTTCTGCTGGTAGGCTTATTGGGTAAAGTCATCTCTATCCATTTGTTTTCCAGTGCAGGTTTTAGGTAAATATTTGTGAAATTATTTCTCCCAGAAAGTCCTAATTCATGCATCAATTCATCTCTGCTCATTTCTTTCTTCAAAACCCATACTACCCTGTGAGACAGTTCTTCTAATGCGATGTATTTGGTTTTGTGTTTGTTAACTTGCCCTGCATCATGCCCCGTATCTTGCCCTGTATCTTGCCCCGCAATTTGCTCTATATTTATATTGTCATCAATAGCAGAAGGCCGCCATATAATCACCTTAAAACCTTCGTTTTCTTCAAAATTATAAAAATGATTCTTCATGATGTTTTAATTAACTTCTTTATGGAAAAATCTCAAACCGCGGAAATCACCAGAACCATCTCCAGCCATTCTGTCAAAGGAATGTTGTTTAACCTGGTATAGTATTGTTAAATCATTATCGTCTAAATATTTCTTTAGTAAGTCTGTACGAAGATAGTTTAACTTTTGATCATTTAATTTTCCTGATTGAAACTTTGTCATTTTATAAGCTAATTCACCATCTGTATCTATTAAACAGAAATTTTCAGTATCTGGAGATAGATTCAAATATTTACCAATGTTTGGGTTAGGTACTTGACAATTGATATTAGGAAATACTTCAGAATTTGATTCCCATAAAATATCAATAACTGATGGTGTAAATTCAATTTCTTTAAATTCTGTTACCGTTTTTCTACCTTCAAATCCTCTTTTATTACTTAAAAGGTTTTTTATGGAAATAGTTGGTTCAATTATCTTGTTTATTTTTATTGATTCTTTTGAATAATATTCATCAGGAATTGTATCTGCCCAATATAGTTCACCAAAATATACTTTTGATATTGTTGTTGGATTAACAAATAATTCTTCATCCCAACTTAGGTTTTCCTCAGGTAATTTAGTAAAATCGAGGTTATTCCTTTTAACAAAAACAGAATCAATAAGTAAAAATGATTCAGCATTATAACTCGTATCAGGTTTGTTAATAAGTAAACCATTTAATAATGTGAAATCTCTGTTATTGAATTGCTGTTCCCAAATTTGCATTATTGATTCTTGTTTTTGGATATTAGTCCACTCGGGTTTGTTCGATTTATGCTCAATTAGGTTTTCATTGAACAAAGGTTTTTCTAAATAAATATTCTCCTTTTTTGGAAAAGAGACTTCTATTTCAACATCAGATAAGCGTTCATAATGCTCTGAATGATAACTGTCTTTTTCGAAATAAACTTGAAGTCTATTTTCTATTAATAACTTCCCTGCAAATTCAAAAAATGCATTCCAAGAATATTTCTTACCTAAACGATCTGTTTTTCCAAAAGAATTTGGTCTATCATATCCACTTAAAAAATCCTTCTCTTGGTGATTATCTGTTTTGAATTTATCTCTTGGAATAAAGCCAGAATCTATAATTCTTTTATAAATTTCAGTTGTATTATTTATATGCTCTTGACTACCTTCATGCTCCTGACTTAACCTATTTATTGTATATGTTATGAAATCATTCCCTAAAGGGTCAGGAGAAGAGGTATGCCAATTTACTACACCTGGAGCTACCAAATTAATATCATCCTGAGTTGCATTATTCCATTTCAAATTCTTAGCATTAAAATGAAACTTCTCTTTTAAGCTTGTTTTTTCTAATTTAATATTAAAAACCTTTTTATAAATTGCTAAATCAATTATATGCCTGAAATTATCTATGACAATGTAGTGATAAGAAGGGGACTTAGGTTGTGTACTAAATTGAAGATTAAATACTGTATTTGCAATATCTTCTAATTGATTATCAATAAAGTAATTATTGTTTTGCAACCTTAAACAAATACCATATAAAATGCCTGACAATCTCTCATATATATATAAATATTTTAAATTTGAAAATTCAAGAATTCTTTCTAAAAGAAGCAATGGGTAATTAGCATAAAAGTCTAATAAAACCTGAGTAGCTTTATCTCTAAGTTGTCTATTTGTTGTTTCCAAAAGCCATACACAATAATTCAACATTAATTGTTGAGAATCATTTAGTTGTTTTAACTGTGATTCTTCATTAAGTTTAAGAGAAATAAAATCACAAGTATCAAAAATGCGATGTATATTCTCAAAAACATAACGTGGCCAAACTAAGTTAAAATTAAACAAATCTAATTTACTAATAGCTTCAATTGTATTTATGATATTGATAGAAGATTCTGTATCAAGTAATAATGAACTTGATTCATTTAATAATGTAAATAATTCATTTTTAGATTGATATTTATTTAAAATTGATGATTTGTATTCGCTTGTAATTGCATTCTTAGGTTCTCTTAAAAACTTTGTTAAAAGCAATTCTTTAAATTTATCAGCTTCTTTGTATTTTGTAATTAAATCTCCTTGTTTAATAGATTCTGCAATAATAAACTTCAAAATATCATCCCTTAATTGGTGTTGTTTATCGAATGTACCAACAAGATTTTTTTGAAAAAAATCACTGTTTACAATGTTATTTATAGTTCTGTGTTGCTTTATTAACAATCTTGCAAGCATATATCCGCCAACTTCTTGTTGGGTATGTATAATAACATCTCTGTTGTCAACTGAATCTTGATTATAAATTAAATATTCTTCCAATACTTTGAATGCAACACTCTGGCTAAATTCTTTTTTATCTTCATCAAAGCTGCTGATAAATTCTTCTATTATTATTGCGTCTCCTAATTGGTTTAAATATTTACTCGAGCAGGTTTCAAACCCATCTAATACTTTGTTTACAGTTAATAATTGACAATCGATTTTTATTTTTTTTACTAGTTTATCTATGTAATCTTCAAATACTTGGTTGAAACCAGAAAGACCCAACTTAGCTTTAACAGGTTTGTTTCCATCTGATTTTGACATCTGACAATATAGATCTAATAATAGGGGAGTCCTAAAATAAAAGATATCGGAATGGCTTACCGAATCATAAATAATATTGTAATAATTAAAATATTTACTTATTGCTTCTTCAAGTTTTGCATTATAGAATCCTTTAAGCTCAATAAGTTTACAACTTCTATAATTGATCTCTACTCTATCTAAATAAGAAGTTCTAAGAGTAAACACAAGTATCAAATTGTCATAGTTAACAATGTTATCTATTAAATCATTTAGATGGAAGTTCCAAATATTACTAAATCCCAAATTAGATTGAATTGTTTCGTTTAAAGCATCAATTACAATCGGTATTCTAATTGACTTTCCTTTAGCATATAAATTTAATTTTTCTAGTATCTCTGATAAGTTATAGCCTTGAGGTATATCAAGTAGCTTTAATAATAGTTCATTTAAATCTGTTGATTCACCGCTAAATTTTTTTCCCCTAATCAGAACTATATTATTCTTTTTATCTATTAATCTATCAACTAATCTAGCAGATAAGTTTGACTTCCCTAGGCCTGCATTCCCATGAACAACAAAAACTCTATGGCTCAATTGTTCTGTCAATATATTCAGGGTTTTTAATTCTTGAATAATTTCTGTCAGACGCCTAAATACTACTTCAACGTAATAATTATTTATTAAAGTACTATCTAAATATTCTTTTTTTTCTGTTACATAATGACTTGGAATCTCCAATCCTCGTTGATCAAAATCTATTGTTTCTATTATCAAGCCATTTGGATTGCTTTTATTCTCAGCTATTTTGTTTCCCTGTTTTTCAATTAATCTTTTTAAGAGTTCTAGCTGCTTATGTATCTTTGATTGTTTGTTAATAGATAGCCCTAATTTTTCTACTTCATTCTGGAGTTCTTTATATTCTTTTTTAAAATTGTTAAACCAGTCACCTAGATTTCTTAAACTATTATTGTAGGATTTAATTTTATCTTCGATGAAAATAGATTCTAAAATCTCATTTTCAGCAGTCGTTTCTACATATAAATCAGGTATATACTTTGCTTTAAAATCAGATGTATAATGCTTTTGATGCATTTTTTCAAAATATTCTTCATTTATGTCAAAATTCTGACGAAAAAACTGATTATAAGTTTGTTTTACATTTTGGAATAAACCAAAAAAGTAATTTTTTGTTGTTTTGTCTTTATTATTCATAATTCTGATTTATATTTTGTGATAAACCAATAAAGATATTCCAGATAGATTTTTTCGTTTGTGTTACTTGATGTAATTTATAATCAATCCATAAACAAATCAAAATAATTAGCAGATATATAGAAATAGCAATTGGATTATAACCTGAAGCATATTTTTCTATAATATATCCAATAACAACAGTGGGTATATAATCATATTTTTCCTGCAATTCAATATAGTTTGGCGCAAGCTCTTCTGGAAGTTTTACAATAAATAATTCAGCGCCTAAAGCACCGAAAGCAAGGAATCCTATTGTCTTATGTAAATATCTATGCCTTAATAGATATCTAAAAATAATCTTAATAATATTTCTCATATCTCTTATATTTTAACCTTCCCAGTAACCAAACTATCAATCAATACCATTTTATATTCCTTTAAGCGTTCAATCTGTTTTTGTTGTAAAGCTATGGTTTGGTCTATTTTGGTGGATTGAATTTCTATACCTTCTACAAGTTTTGATTGTTCCTTGAACTTGGGAAAAGGGATTGATATATTTAGTAAATCAGGTTTAGAAATGTTTTTCATGCTTGGACTTGAGCCATTTGCATAAGATGTCACTACCTTTCTAAATGAAACATTTGTCATTACAATACTGAGCCAAATCGAATCAAATTTTAAATTCGAATGATACACCGTTTGCCACAACCTATCTGGTAAAAACAAATTAGTGTGCGACTCTCTGGCGTACCCTGAAGCACCAACTAAATCTGGTGCATTCATACGACTTATAATAATTCGCCCTTTAATTACAGGACATTTAACTCTTTTTAAGTCACTTTTAAAAACTTTTTTATTTTCATTTTTATCGAAAGAATACTTGTAAACTGAACTTGTTTTTAATACACCTATTTCATCATCCTTTGCTGATTCAGTCTCTGAAGCATTTACACTAACTCCACTTTCTAAGTTTTTAATTAAATACTTCAACCTCTTCACCTCCCAACCCTCTGGAATCTCTCCAATCCATTCCACACCACTATCCTTAGTCTGTTTAGGTTTTATCCAGCTATCTGTTTCTTTATCCCAAACTATTTTACCGGTTACCAATTCTTGAATCATAATTTGCTTGCGCTCTTTGAGCAAGGCTATCATTTTTTCTTTTTGGCTGATGGCTTGGTCTATCTTTTTTGTTTTTTGGTCTAGGTGTTGGGCGATAGTATTTTGTTCCTCAATGGGAGGCAATGGAACTACAACATCACCAAATTTATCAAAATATAACCTAAGTCGCATATTCATAATTCCTCGTGAATGTTTCTTGAGTTCAGAGATACAGGTTGATGTTCTAAATAAATTGTGATAAAAACCACCATTTATATTTTGCCTTGGCCTAAGTATGTCATATGCAGGACTTGTTACTCCATTATAATTTGAAATTCCTATAGCTCCCATCCATGCTAAGAGTTTATTAACTATAACGTCACCTTTTTTTACTTTCCAATAACCATCAGTAGTTGAAGCTTTATTCCCTCTTTCAGCAAGTTCCTTTCTTGGTCTGACACCAATGTCGGTATAAACTGAGAGTAATTCTTCATTGTTGTCTTTTTCTGCAGGTTCTATTACTAATCTAAAAATTGACTTAACTCTCCGAGCCTCCCAATGTTCCGGAATCTCACCCAACCATTCCACACCAGAATCCTTATAAGTAGGGTATTTATTATATTTTAATTGCATAGGGCCTCCTTATGGGTTTGTGGTTTTGCTAGGTTTATGGATTGGTCAACAAGCTGTTGACTAATTATAAAACTGTTGTATTTAATGGTTTCTGGATTTATTATTGGGTATAATTGTAATTGTCCCTCAGTTTGGGGGACTAATAATTCTTTTAGAAAATAATAAAAAGGGAAGGATAGAGGAGGGAAATCCATAGAGCTATGCTTTCCATAAAAATCGAAAACCCACCCGGGTGCGCTGCTCCGATTTACATCGGAATGGGAAGCGTGGTGAGTCTTATCACCCACAAAGATAGTGTATTTGGGCTTTGCTTGGCAATAAAAACTTAGTTTATTATGAATATAAGGACTGCTCATTAGGCTTTAATATTTAATATATCCATAATCAAACCTTCATTCTCTTTCTCTAATTCTAAAATTTCATCGCTCACTTCTTCCATACTCCTCAGTGCTTTATGCTGGTAGAAGTATTTATTAAAACTGATTTCATAACCTATTTTGGTTTTCTCCAGGTCTATCCATGCTTCCGCCACATGAGGTTTAACTTCTTTTAGAAAGTAGGTATGTACTTGTTCTTTTATAGGAATATTTTCGTAATCGCGTAAATCGCTTTCGGTTTCATATATGATATATTCCCCTTTTTTAGCATTGGGGAAATAACCATAATCGGGCAATTGCTCTTCAGTACAACTTAATCTATTTAATAATGCTTTTAGTTTATCAGCATTGAGCTTTTGATATTTCTTTATTACCTTATCAGCAGTCTCATCATACCAAGCAATGGCATTATAAATGGCATTTTTTTCGGAGGAGGATAGTTTAAAGGATTTGTTCTTTTTAAGTTGAGCATCTACCAATTCCTGAAAATCGTTGAAGTTATTATAGATATCCGAGCCTATGTTTTCTAATAGATAGTTAGCGGCATCTAAAATCAGCTTTTGCTTTTCCCAAGTTTTAGGAGACAAGAGGGCTTTTCGTTTTTTGGCATTCAGGTCGAAATCGTTTTGCTCGCACCAGTTTAAAATGCTTTTTTCATGTTTGTCTAAATCAGTATATACTTCTTCGCCTATGGTTTCGTAGGCCCATTGCATGGCTTCTTTTAAGCTTTTGTCGTAGCGTAGGTCTTTAATTTTGTATTCTGTAATTTGAGCTTTTAGCCTTTTGGGGCGTTCAATGGTGGCTTTATAATAACCAAAGTCGGCATTATCGAATACCTTAGAAGCCAAATCACTAGGCTCTTTCCTTTCTAGAGTTTCCAGCTTTTCGTAGGCATTCATAATATCTTTAATATGCTGAGGGCTGAGTTCACAGTTTTTGGCACCCAAATTCTTTCGAAGTTTATGAAAGCTTTGTCCGGCATCTATCAATTGTACTTTTCCTTTTCTATTTTCGGGCTTATGATTGGTCAAGAGCCAAATATAGGTGGTGATTCCAGTATTATAAAACAGGTTATTGGGCAATTGAATAATAGCAGAGAGATAATCGTTTTCAATAAGATATCTTCTGATATTGCTTTCTCCACCGCCAGCATCGCCAGTAAATAAACTGGAGCCATTATGTACCGAAGCAATACGAGAACCTTTTGGACTTTGATTCAGTGGTTTCATTTTATTCACCATCTCCATCAAGAATAGCAATTGTCCATCGGAGGAGCGAGGCGTAGCATCTACCAACTCTGTTTCTCCCCAATAGTTTTGTAATTCTATTTCAAAACGTGGGTCAATAATGTCTTTACCATCTTTAATATATTTTACTTCGGTGGCCCAAGATTTTCCGTAGGGAGGATTCGAAAGCATAAAGTCAAAAGATTTACCCATAAATTCATCGGTAGAAAGGGTAGAGCCTAGCTTAATATTTTCGGGGTCGTCGCCCTTAATCATCATATCCGATTTACAGATGGCAAAAGTTTCATCATTGATTTCTTTACCATATAAGTATACATCGCCTTTGGCTTTAATAATGCCATAAGGGTCTTTGATAAAGTTCTGCGATTCGGTGAGCATTCCACCACTACCGCAGGCAGGGTCGTAAATGGTCAACACCGGAGGCAATTCATCTTTAATAGGCTCAAAAATGATATGTGTCATTAGGTCAATCACTTCGCGTGGCGTAAAGTGTTCTCCTGCTTCCTCATTATTCTCCTCGTTAAACTTCCTGATGAGTTCTTCAAATACATAGCCCATACCCAGATTGGTTAAGGGAGCTAGCTTTCTACCATCGGCATCTTCTTTTTCAAAAGGAGTGAGATTGATATTTGGGGAGGTAAATTTTTCGAGTACATCTAAAAGCACATCTTTATCGGCCATGTGTTTTATTTGGCTGGCCAGTTTAAACTTCTCAATAATCTCCTTCACATTGGGGCTGAAACCATTTAGGTATTCCTGAAAATTCACCTGCAAAAGTTGTTGACTATTGGTGGCTGTTTGTTTCAGTCGTTTTAAAGTCCATTTGCTGGTATTATAAAACACATATTTAGATGCTTTTCTCAATCCAGTTTCTTCCCATTCGGTGAATTCAGCTTCTTCTTTTTGGAAGCGCATTTCCTCTAGCACCTCTTTTTTGGTAGGTTCGAGGAGTACATCGAGTCGGCGAAGTACAACCATCGGAAGTATTACATCGCGGTATTTTCCTCTTACATAAACATCTCTGAGGCAATCGTCGGCAATGGACCAAATAAAAGATACTAGTTTGTTGTGGACAGTGGTATTCATATATGATAGGGTGTTATTTCTGGTTTAAGGATAATGGCTGCAAGAAAAACTACAATAACTTCGTTATGGTCCTTATGAAAACAGTCATTTACAAAAGTAAACTCCCTGTTTTTCAGAAGAACCAAGCCTCGTTCTTGAAGCTTTCTTTTCAGCCTTTTAAAAAAAAGGATAGTAAGCTTACTAGTGTGAGATAGGGGATGCAATATTTCAATAATACTAAAAATGAGTCGTTATTTTATGAGGATGCAAGTTAATAAAATATCAGTGCAAATAGGCTTTGTGTTGGTAAGTAGTGCAGGTTTTGTTGGGAATATTTAGTGATGCTGTATGTAAATGAGACATATTTTTCTCAGATTATTACAGATTGTTAGAATATTAAAAGGTAAATTAATTAACTTTGAGCGAATTATATAAAACGCATTAAACATATCTCCATTGAAAACACTTAAATATGATGTCTTTTAGTGATTCCTAAATTATAATTCTATCAATTAATTCTAAAAGATAGATAATTTTAGAAGACTTAGATTTTATGTGCTATGGGGAATAAATTCAATTATTATGAAAGATTAATATGGTGTTATTCTTATCGGAATTATTGTTTTATTTTTAATTGGACCTGTCTATGGCTACTTCTTTCATGTTTGGTGTTTGACAATAATTAATAAATGTTTCCATTAATCCACTATATAAAGTATAGCGGTTTAGTTCATTATTGAAAATTAGCTTAATTCCCTTGTCAATAAATTCCTTATAATCCATACTGTCACGATGATATTTGATCATTTGATCAAAAAACTCAATTTGACTGATGCCAACAGATTCAAAAGGGTCGTAGGCTGTAAAAGTTTCATAGGCACAAGCATAGCATAGGGTTTCATACAACACTTGCAATTCTTCTGCACATCTACGTCTTGAATTCCCATTTTGTGCAGCTAGGTTTATTTCTTTTACTAGTTTCTTGACCAAAAACCGCCATTTAGAACGGTCCTTTTTAGGAACATCAGAATTGGGAAACAGATAGTTTTGGTTAATGGCATTATTATGAAATAATTTGACTTCACCTGATATTTCCTCAATGGTTCTGATGACTTTATTTGCCTGAGATACTTTTTTATCTTTAACTGGTTTTGTAATCAGTTCATCTATTTGGTTATCCTCTTTTTTATTCTTCGGAATGAGTTTGTAAAACTCTGCCACAAGGAATTCCAAATCTTTTTTTTGGTGACCTTTTACAATGGTTCTTAGCTCTGCAATTTTCATTTCAATAAATTTTCACTATCAAAAAAGCTCCTCAAAACCTTCCTGGACTTCTTTTAAGTTAAACTCTTTGGCATCCCATTCTTCATTGTCTTCTAGGCCAAGCCATTCTTTATATTCTTCATATTCAGGATGGCTTTTGTCACTAAGGGTTTCTTTCAATTGTTCATAGCCCCATATTCCACCACAATCTTCCGGAGGACATTTTCCTTTTCCTGCTAAGCATACCGGTTTTTCTGAGGCTTCTTCTATGATCTTCTCAAGGGTGATTTTATGAATCCAGTCGTCGCCAAAATCGTAGATATAGGTATATTTTTGCCCTTCCTCTACAAAGATTTCTGCTAGTATAGTCTCTTCGGCATCTATTGGATCGTCAAAACCAAAGAAGCTAAAATCTTCAATTCCTTCCTTAATTTCTTGTATCACTGGATAGGAGCCATAACCAGTTGGAGAAAAGCTATATAAATGATAAGATTCCCAAGCAAAAGCAGATTGGATGATATCGTGCATATCCTCAAAAGTATAATAACTAGGTATCTTAATTCTCCGCCAAACAGGAGGTTTCGTTATTCCTTTAATTTGAATTTTAAATTGAAAGGTTTTACTTTCTTTGATGTCTTTTTCTGAATAAGGGTTTCTTTCCTCATCAAGGTCGGAATCCTCTTCGAAGTCATGATTTAAGTCATTGAAATCAGAATTAGCAATTTCGAAATTTCCAATGCCCACGCTTTTTGTTAATTGAGCTATTATTTGGAGGACTTGAAGGTCAGTTTCATAAGGTCCACGGATATAAAAAGGTTTCCCGTGACGACCACATTCAATGTCCAGCAATTCAATATCATCAGTGTCCTCTTCAAGGATGTATTCTGCTATTCTAAAGTCTTTATGAGGCTCGAATCCTAGATCTTGAGCATATTCTTCTCCAGCAAATACAATATTATGAACTAGTTTATATTCAACAAGTTCCATTGGCATATTATCCTTCATCTCATTTAAAAGCTCTTGATATTCTCTAATATCCATATTAAAGAAGTACATAGCATCCTTAATGCCTAAGCATTTTAAATCGACTAAATACATACCGACCGTAAAATGGCCATTGCTATGAATTCGTGCAACTAATGTCTGAGCCAGGCCTTCATCTTGCCACAAAGAATTAATCCAACATTCTTGAATAGGTAATGCTCTAGCTTTTTGCTTAATATAGTTTTCAGGGGACAGCATTTGAATGACTTTCCCTTTATTTTTCTTTCTTTTTGCCATAAGAGATGTTTTCGAAATGCTAAATTAAAAGAATCTTAGAAACTTGACTAGAAAATACCTTGCTAATTAGTAAGAAATAATATGTTTGATTTTTCTTGATTGTACCGAGGCTAAGGGAAGTCAGGGAAAAGGTTTAGCAAAACTATTAGATTGAAAAATAGGTATTCTAAAATAATTTGATTTAGACTGATTCGTGAGGAATATTTTAATGCAGTATGAGCTTATGCAATAAGGGGCTGTCCAAAAAGTGATATTAAGCCTTAATGATTGAATTTCAGGATTGCCCTATTCCCTAAATGGAGCCTGAAATTCAATGACTTCTCCCTTCAGGGTCGGGGAAAAAAAGTCATTGAATTCCTAATGCAGTACCTTTTTGGACAGCCTCTTGTTTAAAAATGACTAGTCAAATGTCTATCGATTTATAGGATGATAATTCTACATAAACTGATAAAGCTCAGCTAAACACAAGTTCAAATCTCTCTCCATTTCTAATAAATTATTCTGACTGGTATAATAAATAGACAACTCCAGCATATAATCGATAAGGGTGATTTGTCCTTTATCTAGAGCTTTCTTTAGTAATTGAGAATGCTCATATTTGCTTAATTGAACACGATAATCCTCGGTATTCAATTGCAAGCTTTTAGCCTTTTCATATAAACTCATCAGGTGATTATAGAAAACGATTTTATTATCCACAGCATAGCTTTGCATAGCATCGGTATTGGCTTTGGCGTATTTTACCGTGTTTTTATTTTCCCACAGTGGAATAGATACCCCCACAATTAAGCCTTGGAATTGTTGTCCACCCGCTTTTTCACTCATATAACCTGCATTGAGTTTGGGTAAGCTCATGGCTTTACTCAGTTTTTCTTGTCTTTGACTCAATTCTACTTCTTGTTTAAACCAATTCAGCAATGGATTATTAGATTCCGCTACTAAATACCATTGTTCAAAGTCAGAGGGTAAACTCACCAGCTCGTAAGACGAATTTTCGAAGACGATTTCTTTTCCTCCATTAAGACTCCTCAGTTCTGCCAATAAGCTTTCTTTTTCAATCTTTACAGATTCCGATTCTTTTTGAAGGTTTAATAAACTCAACTGTGATTTGTTATACTCAAGCACATTGCATTCGCCTACTTTAAATTTAGCTTGATAAGAGGAAGCAATACTTTGCGCATGCTTTAGTCTTTCTGCTAATTGTTCTTGTTGAGCATTATGAAAAACCAGTTGAAAAAGTATTTGCTTAGCTTGAAGAATAATGGCTTTTTGCTCTTTAATATATTTGAGTTCTATTTGTTCATTCTTCAAATCGGAAATCTTATTTTGATGTCCATACACGGTAGGGAAATCAAAAGATTGCTTGATAGAAATATCTGTTCTTTGTCCCATGCTCGTTGGGTTTCCCCATAAGTAATGAAATTCAAATTCTGGATTTTCTAAATAGATTCCGGTTCTGTTTTCTAATCTTTCTGCTTCATTAGCTTTTTTAAGTGCAGTAAGCTTGGTATTATTTTGTTCTATTTCTGCCAAAAGCCTAGCTATATCCTGAGCAAATAATGGATAAGCCAACATGAGCATCATAAAACTGATGATTATCTTTTTCATATTTTCTCCTTTTTAATGATACTTTTATCTTTTAAGCTGCTATAAATAATAGGTACCACAAAGATGTTTAATAGGGTGGATGTTAATAAGCCTCCCAAAATCACTTTTGCCATAGGGCTCTGAATTTCATTGCCCGATAAATCACCATTCATAGCCAAAGGAATAAGAGCGAGAGCAGCCGTTAATGCAGTCATCAAGATGGCATTCAATCGGTCGGTAGAACCTTTTAAAACCCTTTCATATCTTTTCATTCCTGAAGCTTGAAGCTTTTGGTAATTGGAAATTAACAGTATTCCATTTCTGGTCGCAATTCCAAATAAGGTGATAAATCCAATAATGGCTGGAATACTCAAAATACCCGAAGTAAAATAAATGGAGAATACTCCACCGATCAACGCTAAAGGTAAATTGAGGAGGATGATACCGGCTAATCTGAAGTTTTTAAATTCTTGGAATAGCAATAAGAAAATAATCAGCAAGGCGAGGGCAGAAGTAAGTAGGAGCGTACGAGAAGCTTTGGCTTCACTTTCAAACTGACCACCATATTCTAACCTATATGCTTCTGGTAAAGTGATATCTCTATCAATATTCCTTTGAATTTCTTCTACCACAGAACGAAGATCTCTTTCTGCAACGTTAGCAGAAATTACTATCTTTCTCTGTACATTCTCTCTGCTAATAGAACTAGGCCCCGAAACAGATAAAATTTCTGCAACCTGCTCCAGAGGAACTTTTTTACCATCATAAGTTTCTATTAAAGCTGATTTAATTCCATCTATACTTTGGCTATAATCTTTATTGAGTTTTAAAACCAAATCGAAGCTCATTTGTCCTTCATAGATATCCGCCATCTTCTCCCCATTAAAAGCTATGTCGACAAACTCATTAAAGTGAGCCAAACTAATGCCATAATGAGCCAGCATTTCTCTATGGGCTCTAATCTGAATTTGAGGCACTTCAATCTGTTGATCCACATTTACATCCACTAATCCTTCTATGTCAATGATGGAAGCTTTAATCTGGTTTCCGATCATGAACATTTTGTTTAAGTCGGTTCCAAACAGTTTAATGGCAATATTGGCTCTAGTGCCGGAAAGCATATGATCTATTCTATGACCAAGTGGTTGGCCCACCGTAAAGGCGATGCCTGGGATATGGGCCAGTGTTTCTCTCACATCTGCCATAAATTCTTCTTGACTTCTTTCTAATAAGTCAAAATTCACATCAATTTCAGCACTGTTTGTGGATTGTGAATGCTCGTCCAACTCTCCTCGACCTGTTCTTCTGGCTGTGCTAAATATTTCTGGAATGGCCAATAATTCAGTCTCTACTAGATTACCAATCTTATGGGTCTCCTCTAAAGAAGTACCTGGCTGATTGACAACAGATAAGGTTAATGAGCCTTCGTTAAACTCCGGAAGAAAACTTCTTCCCAATCCAGAAAATACATATAATGATATGATGAATAAAATCAGAGTAGGTATGAGAACCCACTTTTTATGGGTGAGCGACCAAGCTAAAGCACTTCCATACCTTTCGCTTAGTATTCTAACGATCCATTTTTCTTTCTTATTCTTGTCTAAGTATTTTTCATTGCTCAAAAGAAGTTTGGAGAGTAGTGGTGTTAAAGTCATGGCCACAATAAGAGAGGCAAATAGGGAAATGATAAATGAAATTCCTAGAGGTTGTAGCATTCTTCCTTCCATTCCACTTAAAAAGAATAAGGGAACAAAAGCCACCATAATAATAAGGGTAGCATTAAAGATAGAAGAACGTATTTCTTTGGAAGCTTCAAAAACCACTGTAAATGAAGATTCTTGTTCTTCTTTAGGTTTGAGATGGTTTTCCCGAAGCCGTTTATAAACATTCTCCACATCAATAATAGCATCATCCACCAGAGAACCAATAGCGATTGCCATTCCCCCTAAACTCATGGTATTGATATTCAAACCTAAATATTTCATAACCAATATAGCACTCAATAATGAAATGGGGATGGCCAATAGAGATATTAATGTGGTTCTAAAACTTCCCAAGAACACAAAGAGGATGATAATAACGAATATACCGCCTTCTAATAAAGCACGTTGAACATTATTTACAGAAGTTTCTATGAAATCGGCTTGACGGAAGATTTTAGTATCTAAAATCACATCTGCTGGCATCGATTTTTGTAATTCGGCAAGATTGGACTCAATCCTTTCGGTAATTTCTAAGGTATTGGTTCCGGGTTGTTTAGAGATGGACAAGATAATAGCGCGTTCGGCATTACGAGAAGCATAACCCATTTTTACAGCAGGTGCAATTTCTACATCTGCAACATCTCTAATTCTAATGGGTTTCCCATTCTCCGATTTGATATAGGTATTGGCCAAATCATCAATATCAGAAGTTCTTCCAATTCCTCTAATGGCATATTCATTACCATATTGACGAAGAACTCCACCGGTAGAATTTTGAGAAATGCTTTGGCAAACTTCAGCTAATTCATTAAGTGAAACGCCATAGAACTTCAATTTGTCGGCATTGGCTAGAACGTGATACTGCTTAAAGTCACCGCCAATAATGGTTACTTGAGAAACGCCTCCAGTAGCTAGAATGAGTGGTTTTACATTCCATTCGGCAATGGTCCTTAAATCCATCATAGAAGTGCTGTCTGCCTGCATGCCCACAAAGAATATCTCACCCATCACACTGGATTGTGGTGCCAAAATAGGCTGTCCAACGCCCAGCGGCATTTGTGTAGTCACGGTAATGAGCTTTTCGCTAACGATTTGTCGGGCTTTGTAAATATCCGTACCCCAATCAAATTCTACCCAAACAAAGGAATATCCTTGTGAAGAAGCAGAGCGAACTCGTCTGACATCAGTGGCTCCATTTACTGCTGTTTCTATAGGATAGGTCACTAATCTTTCGACCTCCTCAGAAGCCATTCCATGGGCATCGGTCATTACGACAACAGTGGGTGCAGTGAGGTCGGGAAATACATCTACATCCATTTGGGTAGCTGTACGCGTTCCAATGATGAGAAGAAAAACAGAGCTGAACAGAATAATATACTTATTCTGCAGCGAGAATTTTATCAATTGATTCAACATAAGGCTCTATTTTAATGTACGTGACCTGAATGAGCATCTAATCCACCAGTAGCTTGAGCCAATTTAATGAGGATGGCGCCTTTGCTTACTATTCTTTCATGGGCCGAAAGCCCTTTAAGGATTTCCGTTCTTTCGCCATCGCTAGCTCCTATAAAAACCTCTCTTTTCTCGAATAACTCCGGATGGACTTGCACATAGACAAAGAAATTTCCTTGTTCTTCTAATAAGGCTGAATTAGGAACGTTCAAGTAGGACTCATTACCCTGATATTTTAGGTATAATTCTACAAAGCCTCCTGCCACAAAATCATCTGTATTGTCAATTTCTATAGATATGGGAATGAGGTAATTATTGCTGTTGGTGGTTTTTCCATAGGATAATATATGTCCATTAAGCTCCTCCAAACTATAAGTATTGTTATTATAGATGTTTTTAATATTCGCTGTATAAATTTGAGGAAGGATAGCAGCATATTTTTGCTGTACATCGGCATTTAAAATCAATCGTTGATTTTTTGTGATGGCCAATAGAGGATAACCTGCTTCTACATATTCACCATTACTCACTCTTAAATTATTGATATAACCATCGATTGGAGAGGTGATGCTTTGGCCTTGCAAGCTAAAGTTGGCTTGTAGGTTATCAAAAATGACCTTGGTGTTTTCGAATTCATTTTTGGCTTCCAATACTTCTTTTGAAGTCACAATCTTATCTTTCTCTAATTCCATTATTCTTTCAAAATTAGAAACTGCTTTTTCATAGTTATTCTTGGCTTCCACATAGCGAACGGAGGAATTATCGTTGGCTAAATCGCTTCCAGATATGACGAAAAGCTTTTGACCTTTCTTCACTTGCATTCCTTCAGTAATATGATTGGATTGCAAATCAACAATTCCATTTGATTTAGAAGAGATAATGGCTTCGCCAGCCACACATGGTTTTGTTAATGCTGTAGTTTTTATGGTTTTTCCGAAAGGCTGAATTCCTACTCTTTGGGTTTCAAAAACTACTTTCCACGATTGTTCTTTAGTAAATCCAGTTGTATTAGTTGAACTCGCTTCTGGAGCATCCCAATGCATGGCAGCATGCGCATCGGCGAATACTTTTATCTCCGGGATATCCATACTGTAAACTCCATTTTTGGTTTCAATATGGAAGCTTAATATAGCATTTCCAGCTTTTTTTGCTTGTATATTGAATCGATATATTCCGGGTCTTAACATTTGGGTTTGAATATCCTGAGATATTTGTCCATTTGTGTTTATTTCTGCTTTTATACGAGCATTTTGTAGAGGAGAAAAATCATCGAGCCATGTGAAATGTGCTAAAATAGAAGAGCTTCCTTCAGTGGAAAAAGGGTCTGTTTCAGCAAATAATTCAAATTCATTAGAATAAGCTGTGATTTGATATTTTACTTCATCATGGGCATGTCCACCAGAATTTGCTGTTTCAGCTGCATGATCATGAGCTGCTTCTGGCTTTAGAATTAATACTTTCTCTGGATTTCTTTCTATAATTTGATTTTGAGGTTTTTGATGCTCCCCGTTTTCTCCATGCTGATGTCCGTTAATGTGATTATGATGATGCGATTCTATAGCTTGATGGGCTTGTTCTTCTGCATGTTCATGATTACATTCTTCACCCTTTTGATGTTGATGTTCACTTTTATGGTCATGCTTGTGATTTTCTTCAGCTGCATGGGTGTGTTTCTCTGCTTGGTCATGATTGCATTCTTCACCTTCTTTGTGTTGGTGCACATTTGTTTGTTCATGATCGTGTGTTACTCCAGCTACATGTTCATGTTCTGTAGTGTTATTTTGAGAGGAATTGTTTTTGCA
The DNA here is from genome assembly GCF_013166635.1 of Lentimicrobium sp. S6. Taxonomy (NCBI): domain Bacteria; kingdom Pseudomonadati; phylum Bacteroidota; class Bacteroidia; order Bacteroidales; family Lentimicrobiaceae; genus Lentimicrobium; species Lentimicrobium sp. S6. The sequence continues at coordinate 18,074 of NZ_JABKBZ010000054.1, forward strand.
GGCCACGAAAATAAGCATCGTTGCTACCATTAAATATATTCTATAATTCATATTATTTTGTTTAAATAAAATCATTGATAAACCATTTAAAAAAAAACAAATTTTTTAAATAATTGAAATTAAGATTGTTATGATTTAAACAAAAGAAGGAGGGCCGCGAAGACCTGCACTGTAATTTATGAAAATATGATAAAGCGAAAGCTTTAAAGGGATTTGAGATTTGAGATCTCTTTGATTGAAGTAAGTTTCTGGTAAGTTATTTAATTGAGAAGTTAGACTGAAATTAGCCAATGGTAAATGGTTTAATTCTAATATGGCAACCTCTTGTCTTGGATTGATATTGTTTGGAATGATAACTATTGAATTTAGTTCACACTGCATGTTACCATTTTCTTCATGATGTTCATGTTTTTGGTGATTATGGTTTTCGTGGCTATCACATTCATCTTCGCAAGAAGTGCTTATATAACAAAAATCACCTTCATGATAATGGTGAGGAATAGCCGCGTGAACCAATAATGTAATATTGGCTAAAAGAAGAAGTACGATGGCTAAACTCTTTTTCATTTTATAAATTTTAGCAAAAGTAATTATTCTCTTCAAAAGAAGACTTAATTTTAGGTTAAAATTGGGTCAAATATTATAAAATACAGAAATCAGGTGATCTACTTATTCAATACTTTAGCGAAAATAGATAGAATTCCAACAAATGTTAAATTGATAATGATACTAAGTATCATTAGAAAATAGAAGCTGAAGAAAAGCATAAATGAGTCTAAAAGCAACCACAGCATAAAGTCACCAATCCAAGAGGAGAAAAGGTTGAAAATAAATAAAGCCAACACAAAATAGATAAAACCACCTTGGCTTCCTTTGATATCTGATGGGCTTAATGTGATAGAAGAGCCAATGGCATAAAGGAAATAGATAAGCAATAATACTTTAAGAAAACTGGAGGATGGCCCAAATGCTAAACTCAAGTAAATAACAATATTATCCCAGGTATTGGCAAAAAGTCCAGTAAAGTTGGAGAAGCTAAAGAACGAGTCTGCTTGAATTTCATATACAGCCATTTTGGAGAACCCAAAACCAAAAAGTAGCCAGCTCAAGAAGTATAAAAGGATAACTCCAAAAAGAATTGGGCCTATTCCGATAAAGAAATTACCAATTCTTTGATAGGTGCTCATGGGATTAAAAGAATGATTTACATGTCCTAGATTTCCATCTTCTGAATTGGGAGTGAATAGCGCCATGTCGGTGATTTTATGACGGAATATTTTAGCGAAAAAAGCATGGCCCAATTCATGAATAGAAGTTCCTAGCCAGGCAAATCCATATAAATATAGTTTTCTTCCCATAACTCTATAACTGAGTTTTTCATTTTTCTTGGCTACTAAATGCATGATATACGCTAATAAAAGAAGTGGACCTAATAGAATAAAAACTTGTGTAACAGTAGTTAATACCACTTGCCAAAGATAGGAGAGGATGTCGCTGATTAATGAACCCATAATGATATATTTATATGATTGATTTTCTCAAATCTGAAAATCAATTTGTTATATGTCTTTAATCATAAATATGCTACAGCCAAAGTGACCAGTATTCCCTAGAGCTTGAACGATATATTTATAGCCCGCCATTTTGTACATGCCAACTGCTTTTCCAAACTCAGGGAAACTCTCTAAGTATATTTTTTGGTATTTTAATTCTTTGGCAGAAACATGACATTGCTCCATTAATTGTTTTCCAAGGCCCAATCCTCTTGCCTCTTTATGTAAATAGAATTTCACCAACTCACAGCAATCTTTATCTAAACCTAAAGTAGGAAATATACCGCATGCTCCCATCACTTGTCCATCTATTTCACCCACAAAACAAGCGGAGCGTTTTTCTTGGAACAGACTAAATAAATCATCTGTAGTGGGATCTACATAAACAGTCCCTTCTTTTGGAGCATCAAACTCCTCAAAAACTCCTTTAATGATTTTAGAGAGTTCTGGATTATCAGATTCTTGAATTGGCCGAATATTTATTTTCATTCAAAAAAGCATTTATCGATTTACCTCTGTAAAATTACTTTTTTTCTAATACTTTCTAAATCAGATTTTAAATTAATAATATAAACGCCATTTTTCAAATCCTTTGATGGCGTCCAAATGGTAGTTTGGGTGTTTTTTAAGGGGTGGGTTTCGATTAAAACTCCTGTTGAACTATAAATCTCTATTTTCAGATTTTCGGCACTCGAAAGTGTAGTGATGATTTGAGTTTGATGAGTAATGGGGTTGGGGGAGATAGTCAGGCTATTATTGTGATTTGCCAATTCATTTTCTCCAAGCCAAAAGGATACTTTGGACATAAATAATTGTTGTTTATTATTTCTTTCAGACTGAAAGGTAAGATAGGTAGTGTATAGATAATCTGAAGGAAGGTAGAATAATCTAGGTTTTGAGTCTATTGCCGAAGACTGAGAAATATTAAAGCAATATTGATAACCAGACCAAAGGTTATTTACAAAAATATCCGAATTTTCATTATCATTAAAAGTATATGCGAAATAATTAAACCAAATATCTTTTTTTTTCTTCTTAATTATGACATCAAATAAAACGGCATCTGGAGTTGTTTTAGTTTCGCTAAATAATTCTAAACTTTCTATTTCTTCTCCCATAACATCATAAGCATAAGGTTTCCATATTCCATTTCCAAGAGATTCCCAAAGAAATACCACTTCTTCCGTAATATCAAGTGTTAATATAGAAAGTGAAGAATTTATGCCATCAAAAAATCCGATTGACTCATGCCATTCTCCCAAAGGATAATTCCAAGTGCTTCGGTAAATATTGTTTTCATCATTTATTTCTTTTAGATAAATGATTTCAGACTCACTGATACATGGGTTTGAGCATCCTCCCTCATCAATGGTCATAATAGGATGGAAATAATAATTAGAGCTGTTTCCATCTAAATAAGTGGTTTCAATATTTCCACCTCTTTCCCAAACTAAATTCCTGCCCATTATTTTCAAGTCCTGACAACTGGTATATCCAATTTCTAAGCTTTCAGGTGCACTGAAGTTACCATCTTGAGAATATTTTGAATAATAGATATTGAATATGCCATTAGTTGTTAAATCACTCTCAAAAACTAGATAAAACAGGGTGTCGGGGTCATTTGGATAGCCTGAGAATTTAATGATCTGAGGGTTCCTAAAAGAGACATTCTCCTGATTCAAAACTTCAATAGCTTCACTCATTTCAGTGATATTCCGCATAAAAATGCTATAGCTATTCTCACTGGTTTGCTTTTCATAAAATACAAAATCTCGGTGAGTGATTCTAATCATTACTGGATTGCTATTGTTTGTTAATGAATCTGTGATTGGGATAGGTGTTGACCATTCTCCTTCTTGTGCTTTTGTATAACTGATAGATGAAACTAAAAGGATAGCGAATAGAACTATAATATAAGAGGAAATAAATTTAGTAATCATGATATATGTTTTATATGGTTTACGAAGATAGTAAAATAAATGTGAATGATATGTTAGTATTTGAATATTAGGTTAATTAGGTGATATTCCCTTGTAATTGGAAAAAAAATAGCTTAATTTTATCAAACCATTACGATCAATTATTCCTATCTACAATAATCACAATCATTAATGAACTTTACAAAAGTTATTATAAATTATATATCTGGTGATGATAGAGTAATTGACCTTAGGCATCAGCTGCTCAATATTACCCTAGCCATAGGGATTCTATTTTCGGGTTTAGCGGCACTGTCTAATTTCCTTCTCGACTTACACTGGATATCCATTGTGATGGCGCTATTAAGCTTAATAGTTTGCAGCATAGCCTATTATTTTACAAGGTTTAAGCGAAAACGATATCCTGCTATTGAAATGCTAACTCTTGGCTTTATCGTTTTTATCTTTTTGCCGGTTTTATGGTTTTCTACTGGAGGGAGCAATGGTTCTATACAATACTTTATTCCCTTAATGTTAGTGGCTATTCATGTGGTATTTACCGGAACTACCAGAGTAGTTTTAATAGCCATGTTGATAGCTTCAAGTTTAATTTCTTTGGTGGTAGGTTACCTTTATCCTCAGCTGATCATTCCTTATGTTGATGAACATGCTCAGTATATGGATATGGTTTTAGGTTTTTCATTTTCGGTAGCTGGTATTATTATTTATCTAAACATATATTATAATATGTATACTCGGGCAAATGGAAAGTTGGAGAAACAGAATATGCTTTTAATGAATAAACAAGAAGAGATTTTAGCCCAACAAAGTGAAATTGAGGAGCATAAGTTTGAGTTAGAAAGAAAGGCTCAAAGTTTACAGGAACTGAATGCTACAAAAGACCGATTCTTCTCAATTATCTCACATGATTTGAAAAATCCTTTTAATTCAATTTTAGGTGTTAGTAATGTGTTGATGGAAGCAAAACAAAAAATTGATGATCCTGAAATATTACAATATATTGATGTGTTAAATTCCTCATCTAAAAAGTCATATCAACTATTATTAAACTTATTAGAATGGGCTCGTCTTCAATCTAATGATATATCATATGTTCCTGTTAAATTGGATTTAAAAGAGCTTATTGAAGAGAATGTGAATTTAGTAGAAGCCCAGATTTTAAGCAAGGGTTTGTCAATAAAATTTGAATATAAAGAGGCGCTTAGTTATATTGTTTTGGCAGATGAGCATATGATAAATTCTACAGTGATGAATTTAATCTCAAATGCGATTAAATTTACCAAAAAAGGAATCGTCGAAATTATTCTCGAAAGCAATCAAGATGCTGTTATTATTAAGTTTATCGATCCTGGTCTAGGAATGAGCAGAAAGCATGTGGATTCACTATTTCAGATTGATAAGAATATCTCCACTCCAGGTACCAATTTTGAGCAAGGCACTGGATTGGGCTTAATACTGTGCAAAGAATTTGTAGAAAAAAACGGTGGAAATATTTCGGTAACCAGTATTCCTGATAAAGGGAGTGAATTTATCGTGCGTTTACCATCTTATTAATGGGTTTAGAATTTAAGTTTAGTTGCTCCCCAGTTTTCTTCTTTACTGATCACGCCTTTGCTATAACTCACCAATTCCATTGAAATGGGCATGATTTTAATTAAAACCATATCTGTTTCCATGTTTTGATAATAGGCTTTCCAGCCTTCTTTCCAGCGTGCTTTTTTTGTTTCCAAATCATTTACTAATTCTGCTATTCCTTGAATACTGACATACCCTGTTGAATTGACTTCAGTATAATAGATACTTACTTTTTCATTTGCTTTGATATGTTCGGCTTTTCTTGTTTTAGGATTTGTTGCCAACCAAATGATAAAGTCCTTTTCTGTGGGCAGGGTTTGCATCATTCGAGCTATTGGCTGACCATCTTGATCAATAGTAATTAATGCACAAGTGCTAGCTTGGTTGATGATTTCTAGAGCAATGTTTTTATTTTTATCCTCCTCTGAATTTGTATTTTGGGCAAGTATAGAAGTAAGGCCAATAAATGAAAACAATAGCGTAATGAGTATGCATGAGAAATTGATTTTCGTTTTCATATCTGCTTAGTTTTTTGTTTGATGCTTATTGCAAAATTAAGATTTTTGATTTAATTGTGAACTACTCATTAAAATGTAAAATCTATTCATAATTTATCATTATATTCGCTTATGCTGGTTTGGTTATCAGATAAATACTATCTTTATAAATATAAATGATAAAACGATATTATAATAGAATCAATTCAAAGCTTTCAATAAGGTATTTTATTATACCTGTATTAATGCTCGTGTTTTATCTTCTTTTCCATCTGGCATATGAAAAAATGAAAGAAGGAACAATCAATGATTTTAATACAGAACAAATAACTCTTGCTCAAACAGCAGCTCAAGGAATTACATCTTTCTTTAATGATTATCAATCGGAAATCACTTTTATTTCCGAACTTGAAAGTATAAAAGATTTTGATGCAGAAGGTAGAGCTCTTTTTAAAAGCTATTTTAACAATCGAAAAAATCTTATATCTGCTATTACTAGAGTAGACTCCAATGGAATTATCCAATATACCTTTCCCTATGATAGTTTATCAATAGGGAAAGATATTTCTTATCAAAAACATGTAGAGTTGGTTCTGAAAACACAAAAAATAGTTATTAGTGATGTGTTTCAAGCTGTTCAAGGATATCTTTGTATTGCTATGCATGTTCCCATTTTTGATAAGGCCAGATTTATAGGAAGCATTGCTATTTTAATACCAATTGATAAGTTAGGACAGCGTTATTTTCAAAAAGTAAAAATTAGAGAAACTGGCGTAATATGGCTGCTCAGTAAAGATTTGATAGAGATATATTGTCCATATAAAGAGCATTTGGGAAGATCATATCTTGAGAATTGCAATTTTGAAGATGAAGCGATAAAATTTAGCAAGGTTATAAAAAAGGATAGTTCAGGAACAATAATTAGTCATCATCAACAAGTGTTATTGAAAGAGGAAGAGGTTCAAAAGAAGCATATGGTCTTTTATAGAACTCCTATTGGGAATACATACTGGACCATTATCATTTCATATGAAGAAGAGGATATTTATTCTGAATTACATCAACTACGTAATAGGCTTATTCTCATTTTCTCAGTACTTTTCCTATTTATATTATACTTTTTTTACTCAAGCTCAAAAATAAGGGCTATTCTAAAAGAGGAGAGAAAAAGAAAACTTGCTGAAAAAATACTACGTGAAAGTGAAGAAAAGTACCGTACCATGATTGAAACATCTAATGATTTTATTTGGATGTTAGACCTTGAAGGAAAAATTACTTTTATCAACGATCGAGCGGTAGAGCAAACGGGACTTATACGTGAGGAATGGTATGGTAATCATTTTAGCCCATTAGTATTGGCAGAAGAATTAGCTTTTTTGCAAGAAGTTGTTTTGAAGAATTTAAATGGAGAATCAGTAAATTATGAATTCAAACTAAAAACAAATCATCAAAAGCTATTAACGCTTTTGGTAAATACAGCACCTATTTTTAGTGATGATCAGATTATAGGCATGATTAGTTTTGCAAAGGATATTACGGAACATAAAAGGCAAGACAATATCAGACAAATTATTCTTAATATTTCAAATGCAGCTAACTATAGCAAAGATTTAGGCCAGTTTGTTGGTATTATTCATAAAGAGTTGAATACAAGTATAGATGCCTCAAATTTTTATCTGGTGCTATATAATAATAGCAATAATGAAATTACTATTCCTTATTTAAAAGATGAATTTGAAGATGATAAATCCTTTCTAGAAGGAAATACATTAACTCATTATGTGATTAAAACTCAATTACCATTATTAGCCAATAGTCAAAAGATAAGTCAGTTAGCTTCTGATGGTGAAATTCACCTTTTTGGTAAGACATCATTAATTTGGATGGGCGTTCCTGTAAAAATAGATAAAAAAGTAATTGGTGTAATAGCAGTTCAAAGCTATGCAAATGAATTGGCCTATGATGATTCTGATTTGGAAATGCTAGAATTTATTTCAGATCAAATAAGCATGCTGATACATAGAAAAAGAGCAGAAGAACACTTGATTAATGCCTTAATGAAGGCAGAAGAAAGTGATCGACTAAAATCCGCTTTTTTAGCTAATATGAGTCATGAAATTAGAACCCCAATGAATGGCATCTTAGGTTTTGCTAGTTTATTAAAGGAGCCTGATTTAACTAAAGTTGAACAAGAGGAATATATCAAAGTAATTAATCGGTCTGGAACTCACTTACTAGATATCATTAACGATTTAATTGATATTTCTAAGATTGAGGCAGGACAGATAGAGGTGATGATTTCTTCTTTTAATTTGAATGAGCAAATGCAATTACTCTATAGTTTCTTCAGAAAAGAAACAGAGAAGAAAGGAATGGAATTAAAGCTAAGTATTCCGCAAGAACATAAAGGCACGATCATTCAATCTGATAAAGAAAAACTATATGCTATTCTTACCAATTTAATAAAAAATGCCATTAAATACAGTGATAAAGGCATAATTGAGTTTTGGTTTCAAAGAATAACATTAATGAATAATGAATACTTTGAGTTTCATGTGAAAGACAATGGAATTGGAATTCCACTTGAAAAACAAGAACATATCTTTGATAGATTTATCCAAGCAGATGCCGATGATTCTAGAGTGAATGAAGGTTCAGGCTTGGGACTGACTATTTCAAAAGCTTATGTGGAACTACTAGGAGGAGAGATGGGCTTGCATAGTGAATTGGGCAAAGGATCAGATTTTTTCTTCATTATTCCCATATCGTAATATAATATAGAATTCAGTTTATTATCAAGATCGCTTATTCTTTATCTTACCTTGGAGACATTTTTATGAATTTATAAGAGATGGGTAACATTCCACTTGAAAATATACTAAACCCCAAAGATTCTGTATTACAATAAACATCTTCATAAATAGATTTGTCTCTTGCAACCCAATGAACAGTATAAAAACCTTTGGTAGCAGTATTGTTGAATATGGCTTTAACATCACCACTTTCCCAGTCGCTAATATTCTTAGCTCCAGATAAATAAACCACTAAAAAACCATCATTAACAGGGTTTTTGATGATACCCACTGTATATTTACCTGCTGAAAGATCCTCAAATGAAAGACGAACTCTTTCATAAATTCCCTCCATTGGGTCTAGATTTCCTTTGTTTTCAGCAAAGTATAGGTTTAGTTTTTCTCTGGTCCAAATGGTTGGGTTGGAAGGGAGCTGAAGTTGATTAGAAGCTTTGTATATCCCTTTCGATTTTACAATGCTTTTCCAGTCTTCCACAAGTTTGTTCTCCACATGTGTAAACTTTCCATATTTAAAGGTTTTATCCGAAGTAAAAGAAAAGACATCGCCATTACATGAGATAAAAGAAATGGTCATGTCTGAAACTGAGTTTTTATTGATTTCACCTCCAAACATTACCAAAGAATATTCACAATAGGATTTGATGGCAATACTGAGTTCTGTTTTTTCTTTGGAAGTAAGGGCCACATATTCAAAGCCCATTTGCTGTAAATACTTTTTTGCCAAATAATAAAAACCTGCAATTCCAGTTTTATTGTCTACTTGTTCTTGGTTAAATGGATTAAGGCCTATTTCGGCATATTTTACTCCTGAAATATACTTTTCAAATGATAGGGAAGGGTTTGAAGAAAAAGTTAATTTCTGATTTTGGCAATACCCGCTAAATATAAAAGTGCTCATCGCAATTAATAGGAGGATGGTTCTTTTCATGTTTTCTAAATTAATATTAATTAACTCAAGTTGCTACTTATCTTGCTGATTTAAAATGTTTATGGAATTGTGAAGATGTTGTGATGTTAACAAGAAAAAGAAAGTTTTTAACAAAATACGCCTGATAATCAGTTAAGTATGTGTTTTTACAAAAAAAAACCCAAATTGTTGCTGCGAAACAAATTAATCTGGAGGATATGATTAAAAAATCAACAGCAATATACACAATAATTGATGACCTACTAATAGAAATTGAGCATTAAAGAACCTAAAAACAGGCGAGTAATTGATTCTGAGATTATCACAACAGCCTTGATATCAGAACTGTATTTTGGAGGAAACCAAGAAAAAGCCATTTGCTTTATGAAGTCTACAGGACTGATTCCCAAAATGCTTTCCAAAAGCCGGTTTAATAGGCGATTGCATTTAATCAGAGAATTAATAGTCGATTTGTTTTTCCAACTCTCTGAAATGATAAAGAAGGTAAATATATCATCTGAATACATAATTGATAGTTTTCCAATCCATACATGTGATAATATGCGGATTTCCAGTTCAAAACTCATTCAAGGTGAAATCTATCGGGGAAGGAAAGCAACTATGCGTAGGTATTTTTATGGATTTAATGTACATGTTTTGGTAACAACTGACGGTATCCCAGTTGAGTACACCTTTCTGCCAGGGAGTAAACATGATTCAGAAGCCTTAAAACAAATGCCTTTTTATCTACCTGAAGGAAGTAAAATTTATGCTGATTCCGGATATACAAATTATAAGATTGAAGATATGCTTAAAGATGCAGAGAAAATAAATCTATTGGTTGCTCGCAAAAGCAACTCTAAACGCAAAAGAGAAAGGTATATGGAGTACATTATTGAAAGCATGAGGAAACGAGTAGAAACAACCTTTAGTGAAATTTCAACTTTATTACCTAAGAAAATCCATGCTGTTACATCTTATGGATTTGTTCTTAAAGTTATAATGTTCTTGTTTTCATATACATTAAATAAAATAGACTGCTAGCAACTTGAGTTAATTATTAAGTTCTCTGACTTGAATAAAGTGACCTTCGGCATCCATTCTAATTATTTTCGATTTAAGGCCTTTTGAAACCTGAAATCTATATATTTCTGCGGGCCATGCAGGAGATTCTAACTTCTCTTTCATGTCCGATATTTTCCAACCACTATAATGAGATGCTTTAAGTGCTTGGAGACCATAGTAAGCCCATTGATTTGTGTTCTTGTCTCGTACCAATAGCCATGTATATTATAAATCGCCCTACTCAATTCTCCTGGATTATCCACAAATTCCACCTCAAAATAATTTGGTTTTCATCCGTTTATATTTTTGTTTTTATTCATATTCAATTGTTTCAATTCACTGCGTTAACGCTAAGAGAGTAAGATTTCATCCTCATGCTCTATGGCAATAGTCGTGTGTGCTTGGCGTTGAAGTCAGTTTCATAATCGGGGTTTCTCAATATGCTGAGATATTTCAACCTCCAGAAAAAATCGACCTTTATGCAGCTTCCTGCGAGACATCTACTCCTAACTCTCTTAGCCGTTGCAGATGTCTCTTAATTTGTTTTTCTTTTGTTATTTTGTCTAAATAACTTCCACCTAATTCTTTATAGGATTCTTTGTTTTTTATGATGAAATAAGCTGCGATTATTATCTTGTGACCAACAGCCACTAATGCCCGCTTTTTACCTCTTCTACCGACCAAGCTATCATATTTACCACGCAAATAAGTCCCTTTTGTTCTGGTTGCTGCCCATGCACATTGAATAATCATCGCTTTAAGCCACTTGTCTCCATGCGTGGTTCTTGAACTTTTTTTTTACCAGCACTCTCATTATTACCTGGGCATAACCCTGCCCAAGATGCCAAGTGTTGTTCATCAGGGAAATTATCCATATTGTTTCCTATTTCCGCTAGTATATATGATGCAGATTCTTTATCAACTCCTGGAATAGTAGATAACAACTCGGCATCAAGTACTATCTCGTTTTCTTTTAACTTGTTATCTATCTGCTTATTCAATTCACTGATTAGAAGCCCCTTGTCTTTTATTGATTGTTTTACCATTTTAAGCATGAACTTATGATGCTCCGTCAAGTTACCTGTTAGCGCAACTGCTAATTCTTGCTCTGAAGCTTTCATCTTTCCATGGCGTAGCTTTGCTAATTCTTCTGGGTACCTTCACCTTCAATCAACGCATCTATGATTTTAGTAGCTACAGCTCCGGATAGGCTACTGACAACAGAAGATAGTTTTATATTGGCATCTTCCAAAAACTTATGTATCCTATTTTTTTCTGATGCTGCTTGCTCAATTACCCGACGTTTATATCTTGTCAAATCTCGCATTTCTCTATCTGACTTTGGAGGAATAAAACTCCCTTTTAGTAAACCTGCTAACAAAAGCTTAGCAATACGCCTACTATCTTTTTTATCAGTTTTGTTTCAGGGTATATTCTTTAAATGACGGGCGTTGACCAAAATAATCTCAAAATCTTCTTCTAAAATGTTGTAAACTGGTTTCCAGTATACTCCTGTGCTTTCCATAGCTACATGAGTTATGCCTAACGACTTTAACCAATCCCTAAGTGATTCTATTGACTCGGTAAAAGCATTATAACTGCGAGTTTCCGTTTTTATGTCTTTTCCTTGCACCGATGATACCAAAACTGATTTGTGAATGTCTATTCCACACCCTTTTTCTATCACCTGTTCGAATTCGATTTTATCTGTTGTCATAACTGTATCATTTTACTCTAAAGTTACATCAATATGCTATAATCATGCTCGTGTGTGTCTTTTTTTTTGTCATGGGTGTTTCATTTGATTACCTTTAGAAAGAAATTTGCCATATACTATTTAAAGAAAATCTATTAACCTTCGATTATTAAATAATTGCCACAGAAAGTCAATAATGCATTAGATTTGTTTTAATAATCATGCTTTATAGCGCGCTATATCAAATGATTATTAAGTAAAAGATGATGTGTTATTGGCTTTTCTACTAGTAGATTTCGATAATTAGCCCATCTATTTCCCCAAATTTCATTGAGTTATCATGATTGCTCTTCATAAATCTGGGTCATTTATAAGCTAATTATCTGAAAATGTGGCCTGATTTAATATCAAACTGAGGCTATTAGGTATTATTTAGTTATTTCTGTAGCGAGTGGTTTTGAATGAAACTATATTTTTATATGCCTAGCGTAATAATTATACGATTTACCATAAGGGTTTAAATAGATTCTAATATTTCTTAAGTTTTCAAATTTAGTTGTGATAAAAATAACCTTATAAGTTTCTTTCAAATACATCGGTGTTATATATGGTTCATGTTTTTTCTACAATTTCAATTCCAAAGCCACCAACTCAGCCAAGTCCATATTCTTCATCTGCTCTTCTTGCTCGGTAAACTTAATACCATCAGTGAGCATAGTCATACAGAAAGGACATCCTGTGACAACAATATCGCATTTGGTTTCGGAGACATCCTCCATGCGTTCCATATTCACTTCTTTGTTCCCCTTTTCAGCTTCTTTAAACATCTGAGCACCACCAGCACCACAGCATAAAGCAAAGCTTTTACTTCGTTTCATTTCTACTCTGTCATCAGCTAGAGCATCCAGAATATTTCGTGGGGCTTCGTATTCGCCATTTCCTCTACCCAAATAACAAGGATCATGATAGGTGATTTTTTTTCCTGCCAGTGCCTTTTTCGTCAATTTAAGTTTGCCTTCTTTTATCATTTTCTCTAAGAACTGACTGTGATGCCATACTTCGTAATGGCCATCATAATCTGGATATTCATTTTTAAGGGTGTTAAAATCGTGAGGATCACAGGTGATGATTTTCTTTACCTCATAGGCATTCATCACTTCAATATTCATCATGGCTTGCATCTGAAATAGCATTTCGTTTCCAGCTCTACGGGCTGTGTCACCGCTATCACTTTCTTCTACTCCAAGCACCCCATAACTGACTCCCAGATGGTGTAATATCTTCACAAAATCGCGGGTAACTTTTGTATATCTATCATCGAAAGCCCCAGCACTACCTACCCAAAACAGATATTCGGGAGCATTTCCTGCAGCATGTAATTCACTATATATAGGGACTTCTATTTTAACTTTTTCTTTAGTATCCATTTTTCAATATTTAAAGATCTGTAATTATGCGTTTGTGAATAAATCCTCAGCCCACTTCATTCTATCATCTTGGCTATATTGCCATGGAGCTCCATTATTTTCAATGTTTTGGAATACAGTATTCAGTTCTGCTGGAGCAGCACTTTCTTCCATGACCAAGTATCTACGCATATCGATAATCATACTGGGTTGGTTGATATTCACAGGGCATTCCTGAGCGCAAGCATTACAAGTGGTACAAGCCCAAAGCTCTTCGGCGCTGATATAATCACCCAATAAACTTTTACCATCGTCGAACTCTGAACCATTTTTAATTAGACCTGGACCTTTCTCGTCCATCCTGCTTCTCACATTCATTACTATCTTACGAGGAGATAATTTCTTACCTGTAATATTAGCCGGACAAACATCGGTACAACGACCGCATTGGGTACAGGCTAAGGAATCCAAGTAATTCTTCCAGTTGACGTCTTCAATATCTTTCACTCCAAATTTCTCTATTTCAGCTTCCTCTTCTTCAGGAGGATCTGCAAAGGCAGCATTAGGGTCCATCATCAGCTTAACTTCTTTGCTTATGGATTCCATATTATAGAGTTGACCTAAAGGTTCTAGGCGACTAAATAAAACATTGGGAATAGAAGAATATACATGGAAGTGTTTGGAATAGGGCAAGTAATTGGCAAAGAAAAAGATAAGCAAGATATGTGCCCACCAGTTGATTTCATGGCCAATATGTAAACTTGAATAATCCATTGAACTAACTAAAGTGGCCAATTGCTGACTCACCGGATAAACACCAAGAATTGCCTCCCCAGAACTTAATTTTTCTGCCACATAGAAGGTGTTCATTCCTAAGAGACTAATCATTAAAAAGAGGATGATACTCAAAGCAATATTAGCGTCGGTATGTGATTTATGGGTCATTTCGATACCATCGAAGCGTTTCACCTTACCCGATATTCTACGGTAGAGAAAAATGAGCATGGCCAGAGCAATAAAGGCAGCCATAATATCTCCAGATGCCACTATAAAGCTATAAAAACCACCTAAGAAACTCAATATTCTCTCGGTACCAAATAAACCATCAATTACCATTTCAATACTTCCAAGTGTTATCACCAAGAAGCCCCAGAATACTAAAGCATGAATGAGTCCAACCACAGGCTTCCTCAGAATTTTCTTTTGCCCAAAAGCCACATTCATCATGATACTGAATCGTTTGCCGAAGTCTTTGACCTCAAATGGCTTGGTGAGTTTAAAGAACAAATAATACCTTTTGAAAGAATAGGCAAAGATGCCCAAGGTCATTAGCAATGACAAGCTAAATAGAATTTGTTTAAGCATATTGATAGGTTTAGGGTTTCGAGAACAATATTAAGAAAAATTGCCATGCTTGCATAGGATTGTTGGATATTTATTCTTTTAGTGCCTGGAGTTCAATGAGTGCCTAAAGTATTTAGAGTGCCTAAAGTTAAAGAGCACAGGGCAGAGGGCAGAGGGCAGAGGGCGAAGAGTAAAGGGCACAGGGCAGAGGGTATAGGGCGGAAGGGTAAAGGGCTAAGGGCAAAGGGCACCCAGCACTCAGTACCCAGCACCCAGCACCCAGTACCCAGTACCCAGTACCCAGAAACCAAGTATTTAAGCAATAATAAATTTCTATTGTAATCAGTTCATTTCTTACTATTTTTGCCGCTTATTAAAATATACTATGGGAAGAAGAGGAAGAAGACGTCCGAATCCACAATTCGAGAATGTGGAGATATTGAAATTAGCAGCTGAAGGAAAATCATTGGCGAAAGTTGATGATAAAGCGCTTTTTGTACCATTTACAGTGCCTGGCGATGTGGTTGATGTACAAGTGACCAAGAACCGTAAGGCTTATATGGAAGGCAAGGCCATTCGATTCGAAAAGAAATCAGATATGCGTGTAGAGCCCAAGTGTGAGCATTTTGGAACCTGTGGAGGTTGTAAATGGCAAATGATTTCCTATGAGGAACAATTGAAATTAAAGCAACAGCAAGTACAAGATAATTTAGAGCGTTTGGGTGATTTTGAAATGCCAGAAATGGAAGCCATTTTACCTAGTGAGAAGCAGTATTTCTATCGCAATAAGATGGAGTTTACTTTTTCCAATCGTATATGGCTCACCGAAGATTATTCCAAGGAAATGGATTTTTCTGAAATGAATATGAATGGAATCGGTTTTCACATGCCAGGTATGTTTGATAGAATCTTAGATTTAAAAAACTGTTACCTACAAGAGGAGCCTAGTAATGAAATCCGTCTGAGCGTCAGGAGATATGCGCTGGAAAATAAGATTGGCCACTACCATCAAAGAGATCAAAAAGGATATTTAAGGAATTTATATATTCGTACTTCGAGTACTGGTGACCTGATGGTCATTTTAGTGGTAGGAGAGGACGAGCCAGAGATTCTAAAGGGAATTTTAACTCATATTGCAGATAGCTTTCCACAGATTACTTCGTTGATGTATGTGATCAATCAAAAGATGAATACCATCATTACCGATTTGCCTATCCAACTTTTTAAAGGCAATCCTTATTATATGGAAGAGATGGAGGGTGTGAAGTTTAAGGTAGGCCCCGTTTCATTCTATCAAACCAATAGCGAACAAGCCTATGAGATGTATAAAGTAGCACGAGAATATGCTGGTTTAACTGGAGAAGAACTGGTTTATGACCTTTATACCGGAACAGGAACCATTGCTAATTTTGTGGCTAAAAATGCTAAGAAAGTAGTGGGAGTGGAGTATGTTCCAGAAGCCATTGCTGATGCCAAAGTCAATTCAGAAATCAATGGAATAGAAAATACGGTATTCTATGCCGGTGATATGGCTGAGGTTTTAGATAGAGATTTTATTGAAGCTAATGGAAAACCAGATGTGGTTATTACTGACCCACCAAGAGCTGGAATGCACGAAAAAGTGGTGATGCAATTGCTAAAAACAGCACCACAAAAAATCGTGTATATCAGCTGTAATCCAGCCACGCAAGCACGCGATATTACTTTAATGAAAAACAAATATAAAGTCGTGAAAGTTCAACCCATCGATATGTTTCCACAAACTCATCATGTGGAGAATATTGTATTGTTGGAACGAAGATAAAATACTAAATCTATTAGTTGAGAAGCCCATGAGAATTGATTTTCATGGGCTTCTTGCTCATTCCTATGATAAAAACCGCTGTATATGCTTCTGAGAAATAAATATGCTGTGAATTGGATATACCGGCGTTATTGTGCCAGTCATACCGACGTTATTGTGCCAGTGTGAACAGCTATAATTTCTAGGCTAAATTTACACATTAATTTGTTTTATTATCTCCATCATCGA
Source organism: Lentimicrobium sp. S6 (assembly GCF_013166635.1). NCBI lineage: Bacteria > Pseudomonadati > Bacteroidota > Bacteroidia > Bacteroidales > Lentimicrobiaceae > Lentimicrobium > Lentimicrobium sp. S6. The sequence continues at coordinate 34,902 of NZ_JABKBZ010000054.1, forward strand.
TTGATAAAATGGACATTGAATAAATAGAAACGCTTTAAGCGTAGTAAAGTCAAAGCTGTTAAATGGCTAAGATGGTTATTTAATTCATTTCCAAACTTATTTTATCATTGGGCTTTAGGTTATCACTTAACCTAGTGATTGGCTGCATAATAAGAGCCGTATGAATTGAGAGGTTTACCTACGGTTCTGTGAGAGGTTTAGGGGTGAAGTTCCCCTCTACCTACTCGACTACCGCCTGTATTTCTATTTTCTAATCGCTTTTAGAATTCTATCTTCCTTAATCAGAACGTCTTTCATTAATAGCTGATAAGGAAATTGTTTGTGTTTTGAATCTCTGAATCCGTCAAGAATATTAACCAAAGAACCTGCTGTTATCAACGATAAATTTATTTCAAATTCTAAATCGCAGTCGTTAACAAAATCATCGCTAAAATCGGGCGCAACAAGTAACGATTTCACAACATTCAAACCATCCTTTTTAGCCAAGTCAACGTAAGATTTTATTTGTCTTGAAACAGAACTAAATTTGTTATATCCGCTTTCTTTTACCGTTTTACATTCGATGATTATTATATTATCATTACCCAAATTTAAAACCAAGTCGATTTTGTTTTTTGCGGTATTCAGTTTTTTCTTTAGAGTTTCATCAACATTGAAACCAAGTTGTTCGAATATTTTTTGTGTAAGACACTCAAACTTTAGACCTAATTCACTTTCTTTTATAACAATTCCATTTTCCCTTAATAAATTCAGATTTCGAAAACCGATTGCAACGTAATTTTCAATTAGCAGGTTTTCTGCGTCTTTGTAGGCATCTAAAATATTTAGAACTAAATCTCCCCTTGACTTTAATTCTTTTGCTGTAATAAATGTTTTAAGGTCTTCTGTCGGCAAAATGTCGAGAACATCTCGCGGTTTTATGTTAAAATCTAAAAGTGTACTACTGTTTAAAATAGTTTCTTCGGGCATTTCAAATTCTTTGAGCACTAATTTTTTAAATGATTTCAATTCTTCATTTATTTCTAAAAGTAGTTTTTCATAACCTTCAACTGAAATACCAACTTTTTCATCGTGTTCAATTTCATTGAAATACAGGGTTATATTTTCAATTTTTTCTTCAAGTGTAACGCCTTTTAGGTTTGTAGAAATTTTTAATCCTTTGCTCCAAACATCGTTAATTGCTTTTTTTCTGTCTGTTAAATTTGTTCCGTCTTTATGAATACCATTTTTAAGCAAATTCGTAAATGAAATTCCTTCTTTAATTATTTGCTTAATTTTTGATTCGTAATCAAGTTCTCGAACGTCAATATTGTGTTTGCGGCAGATGAGATTTATTTGTGATTCTTTTAATGTTTTGAGTACACGGCGGAAATATTTATCTGCAATTTCTTTTTTTCTGATTTTACGTAAAACTCGAACAACTTCATCTGCAACATAAATCAAGTTGTTTTTCTTTGAATAAAATACTACTCCAATATTTTTCAAGAATGTTATAACATTATCAATATTTGCTTTTTCAGGAGGAATAATTAAGTAGTTAATTAGTTTTACTTCTTCCTGCGATAATTCCAACTGGTTTGTCAAGGTCAATAAAATAGACAATTCATCATCGGTTATTTTAGAATCCCTGTTGTTTTCATAATCATTGTTATATGCAGTTTCTACGCAAGCTTTATAAATTTGATAATCACGTTTTCTTACTTCATCAATTTCCGATTTGCCCGCTTCTAATTGAGATTTTAATTCTCTCGTTTTCTTTTTAATATTTACCAACTCTTTTTCGTAAAGTCTGCCAAGCCAGTCTTGTTTTAAAATGTTGTTGCCATCCTTAATTATTATATCGATTAAAATATCCAATTGCGAAGTTGTATTAACAAATTCAGCTTTAACGGTTTCCGCAAATTCATCTTTTATTAAATCGAAAACTTTGGCAATATTAAGACTGTCAACCCCTTTCAGATTATTGCTGCTGTCTGAAAGTATTTTGTCAATTTCCTTGCTGTTTTTTGGATTGCAAGATTTTATATTGTCAATGATTTTTAGAAATGAATTTTTTTCAAGCGAGTTAACGTTGTCCAGAATTTTTTCAAGTTTCATGGTTATTGATTTTTGTAAGTACTTCAGTTATTTTTGAATCGAGATTATCTATTTTCTTTTCCAATTCATCGTTGTTGTCACTAACCATTGCATCCACAAAGATTGAATTGACAATTGAAAGCCCGAAAATGCCACCTGTTAAAACAACAAATATGAAATAAAGATAAGTAAAAAATGTTGCGGTTTTTGAGTAACCACTTATAATTTGTTCGGGAATTTCAAACCAGCCTTCAACGGTAAATATTTTGAAAGTTGAATACAATGAAACCATCGGGTTTTTGAAATATTCGGAACCGCTGTTTTGAAAAAGATAAAACGAAAGTACACCAATTATAAAGATGTAAACAGCAAAACCTAAAAATACAAACACCGAAGCTTTTAAAGCTCGTTGAACGCCTGCAACTAATTCTCCAACATTTGGAATAAATTTAAAAAATCGGAATGCTTTGAAAACACGCATTATCCTGAACACGAGTAAGAAACTAAAATCGACAATATTTAAATTGAAAATGAATGTTATTAAGGCAGGAATTGAAAGTAAAATAAGTACAAAATCGAGCTTGTTCCAATTCGATTCAAAATAGCCTTTAAAACCAAATTCTTTGAATTTGAAAATCAATTCGAGAATAAACAATGTTGTGATCGAATTGTCAATGATTGTCAAAATGTATTTGTCGCTTTGCGATGGAAAATAAGCACCAATAAATAGTATTACTGAATTCAAAAGAATCAGTCCAAGAATAAATTTATCGTTTAGAAAAAGTCTTTTAATCATTTTATTTAGTTGTGTCTCGGTTCTTTTTTAATATTAGTGATAACGGGCTTACTATGTGTTTTGCGGGCTTTCGAAGCTCTTCACTTTCAAATCTGCATTTAGCCAAAACTTTGATTTACATTAATTCAAATTACAAATTGACAAATCAAAGATTTGGCGGTGTTGCAACGGAGAACTGCGGTTGAATTACCCGCTATACCCTGCATTACATATAGCTTTTGTTACCCACTGGCTTTTATTTATTAGTAAACTTAGAGAAAGCTCTTTTGGTTTTGGAGGAACGGAAAAGCCAAATGTGCTTGAACGAATCCAAAGAACTTAGATTTCTGATTGACTATATGCCTTATAGATATTCTGAAACGCATATGTTCCTTTAGAACCTGCACTCATTAGATTATCAAATTCATAGTCAGGAACACTATAATATTCATATGTTCTTCCATTATTAAACTGAATAGTTAAAGTTCCTATTTCATTATCATAGCCAATAGCTGTGATATTGCTTGAATCAACTGGGATCATTTCCATAATTTCGAATTTTTAAATTTATACTTTTTGTTTTCTCCAATTAGTAACAGCCTTAGCAAACTCTGGATTTTCAATCTCAGTTTTTGCCCATTCTAATGATGGAACGGCATCACTACTGTCAGGTCTAGGTTTCATTAAAGGGATCAAAACTCTACTTGGAATTTTAATTGCTTCGCCAACAATAATAGCTTCACCTGTCCTCAATGATGGCAAAGTTTCTGCCAAATTACTTGAGTTGTCAGGGATTGAAGAACGAATTATAGATTGGTCATCTGAACTTGATAGTCTTAAAGTAATAAATGTACCACATTGAGATAGTATTGAAGTATCTAGATCAGATGGACGTTGACTTACAATTAATGCACCAATACCATATTTTCTACCTTCTTTACATATACGTCTAACTGCTGACGTTGCGTATCCTTGTACATATTGATTGCTGCCACCTTTAGGCAAATAAGAATGGGCTTCCTCGTATACCATTAAAATTGGACGTTGCCTTCCGATACCATCAAGAAATCTCGGGTCACATTAAAAACTATGGGGAATCCTTATCTTAGCTGACAAAAATTAAGTTTTGGAATTAACAATATTACAAGAGTTTTTACCCGCATTTATCTTAGATTATTTTGAGGTAAAAGAGTTTTACA
>NZ_JABKBZ010000055.1:0-38237 GCF_013166635.1 Lentimicrobium sp. S6
TGTAAAACTCTTTTACCTCAAAATAATCTAAGATAAATGCGGGTAAAAACTCTTGTAATATTGTTAATTCCAAAACTTAATTTTTGTCAGCTAAGATAAGGATTCCCCATAGTTTTTAATGTGACCCCAAATTCCTCCAACGCTTCAATAACAATTCCTCAGGATGCTAGAGTACACAATAGTCAGGCGTTTTATAAAAACTCCAAACATCAAGAAACGATTCAGGAAAGCAGCTATCTACAAATATCAATTTGCAGTGGAAATAAAAAAGACAAAACATGGATAAGTTTCAATGAGTTGTCTACCAATAATTGGGACCGAGGGATTGATGCAATAAGATTATCGGGAGAAGCAGATCAGCCGCAATTGTATACAATGCATGAAAACAAAAAATTATCCATTCAGTCTTTTGAACCGCTCTCTGGCCCATTTACAGTTCCTCTTTATTTTGAAGCACCATCATCAGCATCCTTTTCATTAAGTTTTAATTTTCTGGAGAGTTTTGCAGATACAAATATTTGGCTCGAAGACAGAATAGCTGATTATTGGCTACCTCTTTCCAAAGGCATAGAATACAGCTTTTCTGCCAACAAAAGTGATGATCCCCACCGATTCAATATTCATTTTTATCATGAAACACCAGCGCTTTTTAATGGAGAACTTGCCCGAGTTTGGTATAGTAATGGGCAATTGAACCTGGAAATTGCAGAAGGTTTGGGGAAATTAAATAAAGTTGAAGTATTCAATCTCTTAGGTCAATTAATTTATTCAGGTGAATCTTCCAATAGTAGATTAATCAATTTAAATCTTTCGTGTAATTCAACTTATGTCGTGGTTGTTCTCCACACTGAAAATACTCTAATAAGTAAAAAAGTTTTGGTTCTGTCGCATTAATTCAATTCGACATTAATTCTGGCCAATAGGGGTATAATACATGCTATTTGTTATTTAGTTTGATCTTTCTTTCAGAAAGGTCATATTTATCCCCATTACGCAAAAAATAAAAGAGCTTAGATTTTTCAGGTAGATTTTTTAAGCCACTACCTTCCCGAGACCAAAACCCACCATCATAAACGAGAACGTAATTTTCACCTATTACTTCAAAAGTATTTCCTTGAACAATAATAGCTGTATTTTCATCAATGCCAATTCCCAATAGTTCAGGATGTTTCTTTAAAATTTCAAACATATCAAATTGTCGATTTCGTGCCAAAACATGTTGATCAATGGCTACATCCTTCAATAAGCCAAACCCTTCCTGATGGTCTCCCATCATAATCTGATTGTTTTTTGTATCTCCTCTAACTAAATAGCTCCCTTGTATTGTTGCTCCAGCTGAAGACCCACCAACAACTCCACCTCTTTCTAATACCTCAACTATTAGTTTTTCAGTCAAGGTGTTTTTATAAGAATCAACGAGTCTCCATTGCCTGCCGCCTCCAAACCAAACCGCTTTTGCTTTACGTAGTGGCTCAACAAAGGAATCAGAATTTGCAATTGCTTTGTCGTTTGTATGAAGAACTGTAATATTGTTAGCGCCTCTGTTTCTTAGAGTTCCCGCAAATCCATAGTTTTCATCATAACTTTTCATCCCACTTGCTGTTGGAATAAAAACAATATGCGCATCTATACCGCCAGCTAACTCAATAAAGCGATTAATTATGGAATCGCTTCTCATAGCGCCTCCCACAATTACTAGGGTTCCATTTTTAGGACCAATATTTTCATGTGAATTTTGACTTTGTAGATTTGAAAAGACCAGGACTAAAACTATAAATGCAATTATTCTTGTCGTTTTTTGTTAATGTTTGCTGAAGTTTATATAATACTCTTAGGTAACCATGATTCTTAGCTAGTGTTAAGAAGATGCATAATTTAAAATAAGCTCAGGTCTTTAATTAGATTCTTTGTTTTAGTTTTAATATTATTTGCATGTAATATATGCATATCCCTCCAAATAGGCATATAAAACGTACCTTGAGTCAGGGCAAACGCGTACTTTTATTTTTCTAATTATTCTTAACAAAGCTAACGCGGATTTGGTGTGATTTAAATACATTCCTTAATGTTAATATTTTCGCACGGAAAACATTTCCGCGCTAGCATTATACCTATAGATTAAACTATTTTCTTCTAAATATAGCTTTTTAACAAAGTATGCGTTTGCCCTGTACCTTGAGTATTCTTCTCAAAAGCTAAACTAGCTTTTTCATCAATTCATTAAACCTACAGATCCTCCTATTCCACATTCTTAACTTCACTAGTAATACTACTAGAAATATTATTAATCAAACTAAAAACACTCTTCAAGAAACTCTTTTCGATAACTGAAAGCTCAGATATTTCAATGGTATTTAGAGGAGCCTTTCCATCTTGGATTAATCTAGACTGGTTTTTAAGCCTTAGCTTCATCATATAGTTATAGGCCAAATCTATGTCCTTGTAAAAGTTCTTTGATATTTTACCTGCTTGGTTTAAAGCTTTAATTCTCTCAGTAGTATTTGTATGCTCTATACCTTGCTTAAGCGCATTTATTCTAGCGTATTTTATAATTGGTGTTAATATGGTTTTTAAGTCTATGGTTTTGACTTTAGAAGTAAGATCATTGCCCACCAGGTTCCCAAATGCATTGAGGGGGGATTTGAAATTAGCTGTCATATCTGCTAGCTTGACCAAGAAATCGTTATTAGACTTAGCAAGTGATAGCACATATTGTTTCAAATCATTACTAAGTTGGCTATGACCTTGTATAGCTCTAAAATCTAAAAATGTACTGGCTTCAATCAGACTTTCGGTTTCGGTGCTCAAAACCCAAGATGAGAAATATTCTTTCCATTTTGAGAGGGGTTGACACCATTTTGGATTACAAGCCATTATACCTCCGTTACAATAATGATATCCTATATCGTTCAAGGAATCAGAAATATAATTGGCTAATTCTAGAAAATATTCTTGTGTTTTTTCATTGTCGTTGCCATCCTCATAAATCAATCCATTGTCCTGATCGGTGAGGAGGGTTTGTTCTTTTCTACCTTCACTTCCCACGGCTATAAAAACAAATTTACAAGGAGCAGGGCCATAAGTTTCAATGGCGAAATCTATTAGCTTCTGTGTGATTCTATCAGAAATAGAAGAAGCAAAAGCAACGGTATCATAGATATGGTCATTACTTTCTGCAAGTGCCTGAATAAGTGTAGGTACTTTATTATGAATTTTTCGCAATTCATCAACTGTATTTGTATTTTCTATTTCAAAGAGTAAGTATGACAATGTATTGTGTTGAATAGAGATTATTCTATCGTAGGAAATAACTCCTGAGATGGCATTCTCTATATCAGTAGTAACCAAGTGGGAAACCTTTTGGGAAGTAAACATCAATAGCGCTTCATGTAAACTTGCCGTTTCGGAGATAGTAGTCAAAGGAGCCGTCATTATACTAGTAATGGGCTTATTAAGCTCACAACCTTTAGCCACAGATTTTATGGAAATATCTTGACTACTTACAATACCCAATATATTATGGTTCTGCTTTATAAGGAGAAAATTTTTATTCAAACGTCCCATTTTGTTGGCTGCCATTTGAATTGTGGTATCAGCAGTGCAGGATGCAATGGATTGAATGAGAGGTTTTATGGCCTGTTTCATTAACAAGAGCGATGTTTTACCTCTCCAGAGAATTTATCGTGTTCACGCTCTACCAATTCTTTTTTTGATACTTCTTTGCTAGTTATGATATAGCCATAGGTTTTTGCGTATTCTACTTTTGAAATAGATAAAACTACTTCTTTAAAGCTATTTCCTGAACATATTAGTGAAGATTCGAATGAAAAAGACTTTGTATTGTTGAGGAAGTTAGCATGTATGTTATCCCAATTGGTGGTAAAAAGCTCGTCTAATTTTTTTCGACTCACTTCCTTTTCATCAAAACCACAAATGGCTCTAAACTTAGCATTTGAAAATATGATGGATTCATTCAAAAACATGAGTGTTCCTTCGTTGGAAGCCTCCACTAATGTTTTATATTTTTGTCTCGATTCGTGTAGTTCTTCAGTCAGTTTTTGACGTTTCATTTCTATACTTAAGCTTTGTCGAACCACGTAAAACAGAATCATAGCGATAATGAAAGCAATGAATAATGAAATGATTAGTAGCGAATCTCTCAACTCATTAAGCTCTTCTTCCACATCTTCAAGATAGATTCCCGTTCCCACTATCCAACCCCAAGGTTGAAAGGATTTCACACAGGATAATTTGGGTACAACTTTGGTGGAATCGTCATTCCATTGCCACATATAATCTATAAAGCCCTCCTCTTGCTTCTTTACCACATTGGCAGCTTCCACAAAGAGTTTATGACCATTTGAATCGTAATAATCCTTTAATTCAGAGCCAATGAGCTCAGGCCTGTATGGATGCATGATCATTATTGGTTCTTCATCGATAATCCAGAAATAATCCTTTTGATCAGAGCCATATCTAATTTGAGCGACTCTATCTTTAGCTGACTGCTTAGCCTCCGCTAGGCTTAAACTTTTGTTCTTATATTCAGTCTCATATTCATTAATTAAGCTCCATGCTGTATTAGTTAGTTCTGCAATCATTTCTTTTTTGTCATCCATAATTGCTTTCTCAAAAAATGGAATAAAGAAAATATGTATGGAAGCAATAAATAAAACTATTGCCAATGCTGAGGGTAATGCTACGCCTAAATAGAAGCTCCGGTTGTTTTTCAAAATATGGACTATTAAGGATGTTTACTATGAATAAGAATAGTCTGATAGTTATGGCTGTTAGCTTTAACAGTTTATCATTAGCTAGCTTGACTATTTTTAATGCAATTTACGTTTTAAAAAGTAAATGGCAATGAATACTAGAAAAAAGAGTTTGTTTAAAAAGATTTTGTGTGAGGATCTTCTATTTTATTCATAAGTAAAGTCCTTAATCCAAATTTCGAGACAATCAGGTGTGCCTTGGGTGTAATTGGTAGTGGTTTAATGTTTTATGGAATACTTATTCAAGGAAAGAGTTGATAATTATAAGTTTTACTTTCACAATCGGAATTGCTTTCAGATTAAGGTTAAAAATTATGATACCGATAAAAACTACATTTTGGCTTTTAGTGGAATCATAATTATATGTATAAGCCATTCATTTACAAATGGTGCTTCATATTTAAGTGCTTTTTTTATATCTTTGGATGAAATAATAAACTCTTATAATAATTTAATGGTTTGCAAGTAACTATAAATTAGTACCTCTAATACCCAAATAATGAAGCTCTAATTATCTTCAGTGTGATGATTTCTAAATAATAGAATGCATAAATAGATGACCAGATAGGGAACACGGAAATGAAAGACCAAGAAAAAACTAAAGAACAGCTTGTCTCAGAATTAGCTGAATTACGTAAAGAATACAATTCTTTGAAAAAATCTTCTGAAACCCAAAAGCAAAAAGATAAGATACTACTCCACACCATCATCAACAATCTGCCTTCTTCTGTTTTTGTAAAAGACAAAGAGTTCCGTAAAACTTTAGCAAACAAAGCACATTTATCCCGTATGTGTGCTCATTTAAAAAGCCTAGGATTAGATCCTCGAATAGACATTATAGGGAAAACTGATTTTGAGGTAACTCCTTTGGAACTATCAGAAGAATATTTTGCAGACGATAAAAAAGTCATACAATTTGGCGAATCCATACTCAATAAAGAGGAATCGGGTTACAACCCAAATGGTGAGCCTATTAATCAGATTGTAACCAAAGTTCCCTTATTGGATTATATAGGTGAGATTATTGGCATGATTGGTATAACAACAGATATTACTGAATTACGTTTGGCAGGTGAAGAGATAAAAATTAAGAATAAGCAACTCATAAAATCAAATGCTGAAAAAGATAAGTTCTTTTCAATAATAGCTCATGACTTACGAAGCCCTTTCAATTCAATTTTAGGTTTTTGTGAAATGATTATTGAAGAAGTAGAAGCAAAGAATCTAGACAAAGTTGAAGAGTATGCAAATATTATTCTTAAATCTGCGTCACGAGCCGTTGACCTACTGATGAACTTAATGTATTGGGCACAATCACAAACTGGCGGAATTAAATTTAATCCAATAAACATAGTAATAAGCGATTTGTTTGAGGAAGTCTTAGTCTTATTTGAAGATATTGCTCGACAAAAAAACATTATAATTGATAAGGATTTGCCTGATAACCTCATAGTATCTGTAGATAAAGCAATGATAGCTACTGTATTAAGGAACTTGATTTCGAATGCTATTAAGTTTACACATTCTGGTGGGAAAATTGTTATCTCAACTGAATTAGTAGAAAATATGCTGCTTATCTCAGTAAGAGATAATGGTGTTGGAATACCTAAAGAAGTGATAGATAAACTATTTAAAACCGACGAAAGCCATTCAACGCTAGGGACAAAAAACGAGAAAGGAACGGGACTTGGATTAGTTCTCTGTAAAGAATTTGCAGAAAATCATCATGGGAAAATTTGGGCTGAAAGTGAATTGGGTAAAGGGAGTGTTTTTAAATTTAGTTTACCTTTAGCTGTTTATTGATAGGGAAATTGATAGAAAGATTTTATTATTAGAATATTAAAAGTTATGAGAGATAATACAGATTTGAATCTAGCTGTTTTAATAGATGCTGATAATATTCCATATAGTAATATTAAAGGTATGCTTGATGAAATTACAAAGTTTGGTATTCCTTCAATAAAGAGAATTTATGTTGACTGGATAAAACCAACGGTATCAGGGTAAAAACCCGCGTTATTAGAGCATGCAATCACTCCAATTCAACAATACAGTTATACATCGGGTAAAAATGCAACTGATTCTGCAATGATTATTGATGCTATGGATATTCTTCACCGTGAAAAGATAGATGGCTTCTGTATTGTTTCAAGCGACAGTGACTTTACAAGATAGCCAACACGCCTTAGAGAGTCTAGTAAACTGGCCATTGGTATTGGAGAAAAAAAGACTCCTTATCCCTTTATCGTAGCATGTGACAAGTTTATTTATATAGAAATTATCTCTAAATCTAAAAAGCGAATCAAGAATCTGGATTCTCTAGTTCAAAGTCGAAATCATCAGCAAAATCTGTAGTTGAATTCGATAAAATAGATAAAAGGCTTATTAATTTAATTAAAACAACTATCGATGATTTGGCTGTTGATACAGATTTGGCTTTTTTGGCAAGAGTAGGTGGTTTATTGAATAAAAAGAAATCTGATTTTGATCCTAGAAATTATGGTTTTGTAAAACTAACTCCTATGATTAAATCTTTGGATTCTGTGTTTGAAATAGAAGAAAGAGATGTGGACCATAAATCAATAAAGCATGTTTATGTAAGAATTAAAAAATAAGTTTCACCTGTTATTTTTAGCAAAGGCGCATAATGTGCTAGAACTTGGTTCTACCGCCATTTCAATACAGGCTACCATTTGCCTCGAAAAACTCACTAATACAGATAATGAAATGTTTTTTGAGCTTATTTCATGATACAATGGGTATGATTTTGTAATGATTAATTCACTCTATTAATACTTGTTAGAATTAAGGTTTCAGTTTATATGAAGAAAGCCTGAAAACGACTCTCGTTTTCAGGCTTTTTATTTATCTATATGATAGAACTTTCTAGGAAAGTTTTTCCTTTATTCCATCTAACATCACCTTAGTTAGGCATTTGATATCGTACTTATAATTTAATCCCCAATCTTTTTTAGCCACACTGTCGTCGATACATGCTGGCCAGCTATCGGCAATGGCTTGACGAAAATCAGGTTTGTATGAAATCTTGAACTCTGGAATGTGTTCCTTGATTTCTTCTGCCAATTGTTTAGGGTTAAAGCTCATTCCTGCCACATTATAACTAGAATGGATAGAAAGGTCTTCAATATCAGCATCCATTAAATCGATAGTAGCCTGAATGGCATCATCCATAAACATCATGGGTAGACTGGTATCTTCAGATAAGAAAGACTCATATTTCCCTTCACGAATGGCTTCGTAGAAAATTTCTACTGCATAATCAGTAGTGCCTCCTCCTGCTTCTGTTTTATAAGAAATTAGACCAGGGTAACGGATACTTCTGATATCTAAACCATATTTTTGGTGGTAATATTCCACCCATCTCTCACCAGCTAACTTACTAATTCCATAAACGGTGTTGGGTTCTGTGATGGTATATTGAGGTGTGTTTTGACGAGGAGTAGAGGGGCCGAAAATAGCAATAGAGCTAGGCCAGAATACTCTCTTTACCTCAGGTACTTCTTTAGCTAATTCTAAAATATTCATCAAAGATCTCATGTTGATATCCCAAGCTTGTAATGGAATCTTTTCTGCATTTCCAGATAATACAGCAGCCAAATGATAAATCTGAGTAATCTTATGACGAATAACAAAATGAATCAAACGATTACTGTCCATTACATCCATAATTTGAAAAGGACCGCCCTCTAAAACATCTGTTGGTGGCTCTTTGATATCTGTAGCAAATACATTTTCACTACCGAATTTCTTTCTCAATGCAATAACGAGTTCAGAACCAATCTGTCCAGCAGCTCCAATAACCAATATATTTTCCATTTCCTTTGCTTTTATTTGCTGCAAATTTATTAAAATCACTATCGTGTTTGATGTCCTTGATGGAATTGGGTAAAACTCTGATCGACTCTATTGTTTAAGACACCATTTTATCATCCAATTATAAATGAATCCGATAGTGATATCGTTCTAGTTTTAAGCAATTTCGTTTTTAAATAATATAGTTAAATCACTATATTTGTGCTCTTTATTGATATTTCCTTTTTAAATGTGGAAGTCGAAATACATGATAAAGTAAAGTATATCAAATACATAAATTGATTTTAACAAGCAAATACATATCTGACTAACCTATTTAATAAAAACTAAAACACGATGAACCCCAACTTTACATTACTTGATTATTCCATATTTGCCCTATATGCCATCCTCATTCTTGGAGTTGGGATTTGGGTGTCTAGAGGAAAGAAAGGAGTTAAAAAAACAGCCGAGGATTATTTTTTAGCTAGCAAATCATTGCCTTGGTGGGCCATTGGAGCCTCTCTTATTGCGGCTAATATTTCTGCGGAACAAATGATAGGTATGTCGGGTTCCGGTATGGCTGTTGGTTTGGCTATTGCCTCTTATGAATGGATGGCAGCTTTAACATTAATCATAGTAGGTAAATATTTCCTTCCCATATTTATTGAAAAAGGATTGTATACCATTCCCGAGTTTATAGAAAAAAGGTTTTCTACTCAGCTTAAAACCATATTGGCGGTTTTCTGGATTGCCTTATTCATTTTTGTGAACCTAACCTCTGTGCTATTCCTCGGAGGAAAGGCATTAGATACCATTATGGGCTCAGGAGATGGCTCCTTAATTATGCCAGCCATTATTGGATTGGCCCTTTTTGCTGCTGCTTATTCCCTATATGGGGGCTTGGCAGCTGTTGCCTGGACCGATGTTATTCAAGTAACCTTGCTTGTAGCTGGAGGACTAATCACTTCTATGATTGCTCTGGATTATGTGACTCCCCAGGGAGGAATCGTCAATGGATTAAATCATATTTACGACACGGCAGGCGATAAATTTCATATGATATTGAAAAAGGAAAACCCGGAATTCATGAACCTTCCTGGTATTGGAGTTTTGGTAGGTGGACTATGGGTGGCTAATCTTTATTATTGGGGTTTCAACCAATATATCATTCAAAGAACTTTAGCTGCAAAAAGCTTAAAAGAATCTCAACGAGGTATCATCTTCGCTGCATTTTTAAAAATGATCATTCCTTTAATCGTAGTTATTCCTGGTATCATAGCTTATGTGATGTTTTACCAACCCGAAGGAACTGCAATTGTTGATGGTGTTCAAGATGCATTTAGCAAAGCTGGAGGAGGAGTAAATTACGACAAATCCTATCCTTGGTTAATAGCCAGCTTTATTCCAACCGGAATCAAAGGTTTAGTGGTAGCAGCATTAGCAGCAGCCATTGTTTCTTCTTTAGCGTCTATGGTGAACTCTACTTCTACTATTTTCACCATGGATATCTACAGACCTTATTTAGCCAAGAAAGATGGTAAAGATCATGATGTACAAGTGGGAAGAATAAGTGGTGCCATAGCTTTAGTTATTGCTATTTTTGTTGCTCCTCTACTTGGAAACATCGATCAAGCCTTCCAATATATCCAAGAGTATACGGGTTTAGTGAGTCCTGGAGTATTAGCAGTTTTTCTTTTAGGCCTTTTCTATAAAAAGACAAATAATAAAGGAGCAATTGTTGGTATTTTAGTATCTATTCCAATTGCATTAATGCTAAAAACACCCTCACTGGAATTACCGTGGATGGATCAAATGTTCTATACTTTCCTCATGACCTTAGTTATTATTGTTGGAGTAAGTTTAACTACTAATCCTTATGACGACGATCCTAAAGCCATCAAATTCACCAATAAAATATTCAAAACTGACAGCATTTTCAATATAGCTGCCTATGCCATTCTAATTATGTTGGTGGTGCTTTATGTTTTGTTTTGGTAGTAGTCTCTGCAAGAAAACTCCGATAACACCTTATGCTTTTTCTGAAAACAGTCATTGACAAAAGTCAACTCCTTGATTTTTACAAAAACCAAGCCTTGTCAATACCTGCAAAGTGGATCAGAACTGGTAGGTATGATGTACTTAGGCTATATGGCGATTTAGAATGAGGATTAGATGAAATTTATGAAGATAATCACTCCTTGTTTCAAAATGAGATGGAAGACTTGTGTCTTTTCCTAAAAATAATGCTACAAGAACAGTGTTCATTTAGGTTGTATCAAACAAACTGAATAAAATATCCTAATAATTAAACTGCTGTATGAACAATACCTGTGCTATAATTGTGAAAAAGGAGATATTAACAGCTCATTGTTGTTACATGCGGATTTAAGGTTGCAATCCGAGTGTATACATCAATAAGAATTAACAAAAAAGATTCAATCCTAAACTGGCCTTTGTGTTTGACTGCTATCAGTCAAAGATGAAAATAGTTTTGAGTATTATATGCCCTCGGAAAACATGCTGAGGTTTTGCATAGCAGAACTTCAAAAGCGATTATATTGGCATAATACACAAACTTACAGTACGTTCACTCATTACTTGGTACATAATTACACTGAACATATTAGGGACGCGATCCTCTCACTTCGACTACGCTCAATGACCGAAGGCACTCATCCCTTTTGGAAGGAAACATATGTAACTTACAATCTAAGCCAAACTTTAAGTACTTTAGATACTCCAAGTACTAACTACTTTTAACAAACCCTTATGATAGTTTGACATTTTTAGACAAATAGGACATGCCAATTTTGAATAGTTTTGTCAAATGGAAAATTCTGATATTAAATATATTCATTGTGGAGACTTGGAAATTGCTGCGGGATGCGAAACTGATATTTCAAAAGAGACCACTGCCTACTTACCCTCCTCCTATTTGGTGTTTGTGGAGCAAGGTCAATTGCATATTAGGATAGACCAACAGTTTTATATTATTTCAGCTGGAGAATATGCATTGGTTAGAAAATATACGGAAGCCACTGTATATAAGTCCTATAAAAAAGAAGAAGGCGCAGCCAAAACCTATTTCTTCGCACTTACCAATGACTTTATCAGAAAAATCATCAGGAATATCCACATCCCCAATCATCTCGAACCCATTGCCGAAAGAATTGTTCCTCTAGAATCTAATTCCTTATTATCGGGTTTAATGAAATCTATTAAAGATTATGTAGATACTGGTGATGATTTAGATCCTGATTTAGTGAAACTTAAAACCAAAGAAGCGCTATTGGCCATCATTAAATCTAATGCTAAATATGCAGCTATCTTTAGAGAATACTCCATGGCGGAAAGAGCTGATATTGTTCAGTTCATGAATTATAATTATCTAGAGAATCTACCCTTAGAAACCTTAGCTATACAAACTGGCCGAAGCTTATCTACCTTTAACAGAGAGTTTAAAATGGTATTTAATGAAACTCCACATCGTTGGATTATGAAGAAAAGATTGAATTATGCCAGAAACAGATTACTTCAAGGAGAACAAAAGCCTTCTGAAGTATATCTAGAAGCCGGTTTTGAAGATTTAGCCCATTTTAGCCGTGCCTTTAAGAAGCAATTTGGTATGCCTCCATCACGAATTCAAGCTTTAGCTTAATGACATGAATAGACAAGTTGATTTGAAGTTTTTAGACAAGTAAAAACTATAATTACTCAATAAATTTGCAGCATCAATAAAACAAAAAAAGAAAAAAAATGAAAACTATAGATAAAACAAAACCTATCATGGTAACTGGAGCTACAGGATATGTGGCAGGCTGGATCATCAAGAAATTATTAGAAGATGGAATTACAGTACATGCTGCCGTTAGAAACCCTGATAATAAGGAAAAACTTAAATATCTTAATCAACTTGCTGAAAAAACATCAGGTAAGATAAAATACTTTAAAGCTGACCTTTTGCAAAATGCTTCTTATGAGGAGGCCATGAAAGATTGTGAACTCGTCTACCATACTGCTTCTCCTTTTATCAATTCGGTAAAAGATCCTCAAAGAGACTTAATAGATCCTGCGCTATTGGGAACTAGAAATGTATTGGACTCGGTGAACAAGACCGAAAGCGTGAAACGAGTGGTATTGACCAGTAGTTGTGCTGCCGTCATTGGAGATACCATAGACCTTTTAGATTTACCCGGAGGAATTGCAGACGAAGAAAACTGGAATACCACCTCTAACCTCAAACACCAAGCCTATAGCTACTCTAAAACCTTAGCTGAGAAAGAAGCTTGGAAAATGAATGAAGAACAAGGACGATGGGATTTAGTAGTCATCAACCCAACTTTAGTTTTGGGCCCTGGCATCAATCCAATCTCTACATCAGAAAGCTTTAACCTGATTAAACAAATGGGTGACGGTAGCATGAAAATGGGTGCTCCAGGATTAGATATTGGAGTGGTAGATGTTAGAAATGTGGCAGATGCCCATATCAATGCGGGGTTTCTACCTAAAGCCAAAGGGCGTCATATTATTTCCAATACACATAAAACATTTTTACAATTGGCAGAAATGCTAAGGCCTAAATATGGCGATTCTTATCCGCTACCGAAAAAAGAATTACCTAAATTCTTGGTTTGGTTAGTAGGTCCTCTTCAGGGTATTAAACGCAAGATGGTCAGTAGAAACTTTGGCTACCAATGGCTGGTTGACAATAGCAAGAGCAAAAAAGCATTGGGCATTAAATATATTCCCATCGAAAAAACAATGGAAGATTTCTTTCAGCAGATGATTGACAATGGTGTTTTCAATAAGAAATAAAAAAGATGATCATGAACTTTAACCCAACAAATATACCCTCACAAAAAGGGAAAGTAGCCATAGTTACAGGCGCAAACATAGGTTTGGGCTATGAAACCACTATAGCTCTAGCCAATAAGCATATGCATGTGATTATGGCTTGCCGAAATATTCAAAAAGCACAAAAAGCCAAAGAAACCATCATGAAGATTCTCCCAACGGCTAGTTTGGAGATCATGATATTGGATTTAAACAGCCTGAAATCTGTTAGAGATTTTGCAAGCGCATTCACCAAGAACCATCAACAATTAGATCTTCTGATTAATAATGCTGGAATTATGATTCCTCCATTTGCCAAAACGGAGGAAGGCTTCGAAAGTCAGATGGGTGTGAACTATTTTGCACACTTTCTTTTAACAGGGTTATTACTCCCTATATTAGAGAAAACAAAAGGTTCACGAGTGATTTCATTGAGTAGTATAGCCCATAAAAGCGCTAAAATCAATTTCGAAAATTTAAACAGCGAAAAGAGCTATTCAAAGATTGAAGCCTACGGTCAAAGCAAATTAGCTTGCCTGATGTTTTCCTACGAATTAGACAGACGATTGAAGGCAAAAGGAAGTCATGTGAAATCTATTGCTGCTCATCCTGGCGTTTCTGATACTGATTTAGGAAGACATGTTTCAAAATGGCTTTATAGCCTATTGCTACCTGTTATAAGATTGATGTCGCATCGGCCAGAAGACGCAGCCCTTCCTACTCAATTTGCAGCTTTAGCAGAAGATTTAAAAGGTGGAGAATATATTGGTCCTACAGGATTCAGCGAAATGAAAGGCAAGCCTGGAATTGCTAAATCAACTCCTTTATCTCATGATACTCAAATTGCCAAGCAATTATGGGAAGTATCGGAGAAACTCACCAATATTAAGTATTTATAAAATGAAGAAATTTTTTATGTGGTTTATTATCATCATATTAGCAATAGTTTTGGCCATTGGCTTATATATCAATTTGAATCCGCAATTTGGTGCCAATGTCATGGCTTCTGATAAAAGTATTTATGCACAATCTAAATGGTGGGATGGTGAAAAATTCATCAATGAAACAGAAACCACCATGGATATTACGCTTAAGAATATGCCGGGTTTATTAAGAGCACAATTTACCGATAAGCATTTACGCAGTCCTGAAAAGAACTTGGAAATGATTCCTTTGGACAAAGAAAAATGGGCTCAGAATCCTGAAACGGCAAAATTTGTTTGGCTGGGCCATTCCGCTTTACTCATCCAAATCAATGGAAAAAATTATCTAATGGATCCCATGTTAGGTGATGATACTTCTCCTATTGCACCCATGAAAACCAAACGATTTACAGAGAATGTTTTGGCCATTATAGATGAATTGCCTCCCATTGAAGCCATTTTCATGACTCACGATCATTATGACCATTTAGATTATGCCAGCATCAAAAAATTGAAATCGAAAGTAAACAAGTATTATGTAGCTCTGGGAGTTGGGCGTCATTTGGAGAAGTGGGATATTCCAAATACACAAATTAAGGAGTTCGATTGGTGGGATGAAATTTCTGAGGATGGTTTAAAAATCACATTCACCCCTTCGAGACATTTCTCGGGTCGTGGACTTACAGATCGTGGTAAGTCGCTTTGGGGTGGTTGGGTAATTCAGTGGGACGAGCACAGTCTGTATTGCACTGGTGATGGTGGATACGATAAACATTTCAAGGTAATTGGTGAAAAGCTAGGCCCTTTTGATTGGGCATTTGTGGAGTGTGGACAGTATAATGAGCTGTGGCATCAAATACATATGTACCCTGAGGAAAGTATAAAAGCGGGAATAGATGCACAAGCAAAAGTGAGTATTCCTATCCATTGGGGTGGTTTTCCTTTGGCATTGCATCCTTGGAAAGAGCCTGTAGAAAGATATGCTGCTGAAGCTCAAAAAACCAATGCTAATATTTCTCTTCCTAGATTAGGTG
This sequence comes from Lentimicrobium sp. S6, assembly GCF_013166635.1. NCBI lineage: Bacteria > Pseudomonadati > Bacteroidota > Bacteroidia > Bacteroidales > Lentimicrobiaceae > Lentimicrobium > Lentimicrobium sp. S6. The sequence continues at coordinate 15,379 of NZ_JABKBZ010000055.1, forward strand.
AAATTGTAGAAATGGGCAATGAGCCTCAGGAGAATGATTGGTTTGTGGATTTGAAGTAGAGCTATTGAAAGAAATATTACTAACCTACTATATAAATATCTTCATGATGGATAAATAGAAAGGGCTTATATCTATCAATATAGTTTCTAATAACCTGTTCGATTATAAATTAATCACACAGAAAGACAATAATGCATTAGATTTTAGTCTGAAAATCATGAAGATATAGCGGGCTATATCAAATGGTTTTTAGTTATAAGATGATGTATTATTGTCTTTTCTATATTGGATTTTAATAATTTGCCCATCTACTTCCTCAAATTTTATCGAGTTATCCCGATAGCTCTTCATAAATCTGTGGCATATACGAGCTAATTATCTGAAAATGTGTGCTAATTTACTGTCGAAGGTTAATAGTATAAATATCATTTATTTAGGCAACATGACCACGCCACTATTATGCTTACCATCGAGTTTTATCTCCAATGGATCATTAAATCTCACATGGCGAAGAAACTCATTTTCATAAATAGCCGTTTGTTTATTTAAGAAATCGAGCTGGTAATGCCCATCCTCAATAAATGGATTCAAAGTAAAATATCCTACCCTAAAAGAGGTTAGATTCTGAAAGAAATGGGTTCCTTGACTGGGTTCTATTCTGTAATTTTCTAGACCTGACTCCACAATCAGTCTTGCCATACTGATTTGCGGCCATTTTACTGGAATACCAAGCCACGGATCGCTACTTCCCCATCGTCCGGGGCCCACTAAAACATAGTTTTTGTCTTCAGCTATCATTTTATCATTAAGCTCTCCAACCATATTTGCAACCTCTTCATTTCTGGCCGGATCAAAACACTCTGGTTTTACATAAATCACATCATGAATATCTTTGATGATACCATTTCCGAGTGAGGATTTAGAATATATTAATGTGTCTTCTTTCTTAATCTTGGATAAATCCTCCTTAATACCTTCCTGATTTTCAACTATGGGTCTAATTTGTAGAATAAAGAAGGTTCCCGGTGTACCGTTTGCATCATTCAAATCCACGGCAAATTCAATTTCAACAGGTTTGTTCATTTCTCTCTCCCCTGTTTTCATCATATCGATAGCAATGGCAGAGAGAGGAAAAGTATCATATTTCAAGACATTTGAAAAGGTGATAATCTTTTTTCCCACTGCATGTTTTCCTTCTCTTATCATGTTGTTCTGTAGATCAAAAGTGGAGCTTAATTGCTGTAAAGTTCCGTGTTCTTCAGCTTTTTTCAACCTCAGTCTGGCCAAGTTATGGGAGTCATCAGTTTGAGGGGTAAAATTAGGTTGGTTTAAGTCTAAAGCAAAGAAATGCTTTTGAGTTTCACGCAAGGCCATCTCTGGTGAGGATAATTGTAAAATCTTTTTCGGATGAAAAGGAGATACTCTTAAATTCTGACCACCATCAACAATATGCTTTCCTAGGCCTAGGGCAAGATTTATAATACCTTCTTCTGGCAATTCAGGATCGATAGGGTAGAAATTAATGCTTCTTCCCACTCCAGAAATATGGGGATAAAAATAGTTTTCATGTTTACGACCTACCATTTCTTGAATAACAATGGCCATTTTTTCTTCATCTATTACTTGGCTAATGGCATTCATATAGGCCTTAGAGGCTTTATAAAAAACTGAAGCATATACTGCTTTTATGGAATTGCATAAGGCTGTAATTTTTTCCTCATTATTAATATTATTGCAAGGAACCATATAAGTGGAATATATGCCTGCAAAAGGTTGATAGTGTGAGTCTTCAAGCAGGCTGCTCGACCGAACTGCAAGCGGGTTCTTAACTACTTCAATAAAGGCGGAAAGGTCTTTCTGTATACGTTCTGGCATGGTTGCGGCTAAGAAACGTTCTAAAATTTCTTTATCTGGAATATCTGATAAAGCAATTTTATAAAGGTCATTATCCTCCATAAACTCATCGAATATCTCAGTGGTGAGAACTAATGTTTTAGGAATGCGAATAACCACACCGGGATATTTAAATGTCAGGTTATTTCTATTTACCAAACTATCTAAAAAGGCCAATCCACGTGCTTTTCCACCTAAAGAACCAGAGCCAATTCTGATGAAGGTGAGGTATTCATCAAAATTATCACGATTAAATTGTGCAATTACTCCTCTACCCTTATTTATGCGATAGGCTGCAATACTGTCAAAGATAAACTTTCGTAAAGCATCCAAATTATTAAAATCATCGGGTGTAAATTGTTTAAGAACAGAGGCTAAGGGGAAAATGGCACGGCTATTCAGCCACTTACTAATATGGTTTCTTTTAAGGTGATAGCTAAGAATTTCATCAGGTATTTTGAAGATTTTTTTCTGCAAAGATTTCAAATCGGTGGCTCTATCCACTTCATGCTTAGTGTGTCTATCTAAAAATATGAAATCCCCAAAAGCAAAATAATTGACAATAAAATTTCGTAATTCTCGATTTAAATTTTTTGAGTTTTTATGTATGAAACCCACTCTAATTTCCTTTGCAAAAAGGCTGTTTTTATAATCGGAGGATTGAATGAGAAATGGTAAATATTTATTATCCTCTTTGATGCGACGTGCCAGTGACAATCCAGCATATTTATTCATGACCCCATTTTGGTTATAGGACATATCGCTGATAACCCCATGTAGGTTGCCTTTATATTTTTCGTAAAGTCCAATGGCTTCTTCATAAGTAGTCGCCAGTAAAATCTTTGCTCTTCCCCTCATTCGCATCATTTTCTGGTGGTCGTTCAGCCCTTCTTGCATAAACTTCATGGACTGGCGCATAATGATTTTATAGATATTGGGAAGATAGGAAGAATAAAAACGAATAGAATCCTCTACCAAGATTATGGCTTGAACACCTACTTCATTAATATCATAATCCGCATTCATTTTATCCTCGATTAACTTAATAATAGCCACCAAAAGGTCAGTATTCCCCAACCATGCAAATACATAATCGTAGGGCTCTGTACCTTCTTGCTTAAATCGTAATGAAATTTCGCGACTAAACGGAGTTAGTGCCACAATTGGTTTTTCAGGATATTCCTCTTTAATGATGTGAGCAAATTCTGTAGACGACTCATTCTCAATGGAAAGCATATTGATAATCAAATCAATATTTTCGCTATGTAATACCTGCATGGCCTCCTCTTCCGAATTCACGATAATGAATTGAGGAGGATAGCGGAGGTTCAGAGAAACATATTCCATAAATATCTTCTCGTCTATCCTTCCATCGTCTTCTAGCATAAAAGCATCGTATGCACTAGTAATCAATAGAACTTGATAGATTCTATTGCGCATTAAATTGCTAAACATGGTATCGGTAAAGCTTTGCTGTATAGGTGTTTCGGGAAATATATTGGATTCGCTCATTTTCTGTTTTTTGAAGCTCAAAAGTAAGGATATTTTTAGTTTTGGTGGGGAATTTAGAAGATCTAGAGGATTCACGGAGACCAGTTTCAAGTTGGAAAAATAATAGGGTGACATTCTTGAATAAAATAATCATAATTTTGAAGAGCTAAAGTATTAGGCCAGCTCATCAATAATAATGGGAGAGGAGGTTGATATTTAGAATAGGGTGGTTGTTGATAATCATGATTATTTAAATGGAAACCTAGGTGTTTATAGAATTGAATGCGTTTTTGCTGGACGAGTGATATGGGTTTTTCCACTTCCAAAATGATGGGACTGTTGGATTCTGCAATAAAATGATTTAGAATTTGGGAGCCAAAGCCATGGCTTCTATGTTCTATTTCTATGGCGAAATGCTCAATATATCTCAATTTCTCAAATTTCCACCACAGAAATATTCCAATAAAAACCTCCCCAGTATATATCAAGTCAAAGTGATATTCCTTTTTAGGCATTACCATTTTTTGGCTGTTCATTTCTCTTCTCTCTTCAATGGGAAAAGAACTATGATAAAGATTCCAGGCATTCTTAAACTGTGAACCCTTAACATCATGAATTCTGTGTCGGTCTATTTTCATTTTTATGGATAAAAACTTATGTTCATTAAATTAAACTATCCAATTTACGTTTCCACCTTAAAAATAAATCCAACCCCATGGATATTCTCAATATTTAAACGAGGATCTTTTTTGAGGAGTTTACGAAGGCGGGATACAAATACATCGAGGCTTCTGCTCAGAAAATAGCTGTCATCTTTCCAGAGGGTATTGAGGATGTCTTCTTTTTTAAGGAGTTTATTCTTGTTTTGACAGAAAAGATGCAGCAATTCAGCTTCACGAAGAGTAAGCCGCTGGGCATTATTGTTCTCGGATAACTCGAGGTTCTCAAAATCGAAATAGAACTTACCCAACTCTGCAATACTGCTTTGGGTTTCTACTTTCTTCACTTTGTTTCGCTTCAAAAACACCTCAATCTTCAATACCAGTTCTTCAATACTAAAGGGTTTGGTGATATAATCATCGGCGCCAATGGTTAATCCTTTGATGCGATCTTCTTTCAGGGTTTTGGCCGAGAGAAACAGAATAGGAATATCTTGATTTTCTTTTCTTATAGCCTCTGCCACAGAGAAACCATCTAGCTTGGGCAGCATGATATCTAGAATACATAAATCAAATTCATGCTCAGAGAAAGCTTGAATAGCGGCCTCCCCATCCTTTTGCCAATCGATGTCGTATCCTTTAATCTCCAAGTTATCTTTGGTTACAAAACTCAAGTAAATATCGTCTTCTACATACAGTATTTTTGGCTTTTTGCTCATGTTATTTTGCGTTCATTATAATGGTAAATATACTTCCTTTTTCGGATCTTGACTTCACCTTAATTTTCCAGTTATGGGCATTTACTATGTTTTTTACATAGTCTAATCCCAAACCAAATCCTTTTACATTGTGAATGTCACCGGTGGGAATTCTAAAGAATTTATTGAAGATCTTTTTTCTAAATTTATCATCTATTCCAATTCCATTATCGGCAATGGATAGATGTATTTTTGAGGATTCTAATCGAGCAGATACTTCTACTTTCGGATTTACATCACAGTATTTTAAGGCATTATCTAAAAGGTTGAACAGGAGATTTTCGAAATGGCTTTTGTCGGCTTTGATGATCTCTACATTATCATCGGAATGGAAAATGATTTCGCCTGCTTTCTCCTTGGCCTTCAGCTCAAAATCACGAATCACATGGTTTATACAATCATTTAAAGAGAATGCTTCTAGCTCCAAATGAATCTTTCCTTTTTCGGACAAAGTAGATTTCAATACTTTCTCTACTTGTTTCTCCAATCGTTGGTTTTGATGAGTGATGATGCTGGCATATTGTGCTAGACGTTCTGGCTGATTGGCAATATTAGGTTCCGAAATCACTTGAGCAGAAATTCCAATGGTAGAAATGGGCGTTTTAAGCTCATGAGTCATATTATTTATAAAATCTTTCTGTACCTCTGAGAGTTTTTTCTGACGAATGATGACAAAAATAGCATAGATAAAAAACAGGAACGCAGTAATTAAAACAAAACCCGAAATGGCCCAAACATTCATATCTTGCAGTACCGACCTGGTTTTGCTTGGGAACCGGATGGAGAAATAATAATTAAAATCGTCGAACTTTTTAAAAGCACCCTCCTCCAGTTGTTTTTCCTTTTTTCCGCTTACATTTATCCTTTTCACATGAACCATAGCATCGCTATCGCAATCGTAAATGGCATACTCATAATCTATGTGGATATGGCTGTTATCAAACTCTGTCTCGAGGAAATGCTCTAGGATAATAGGGTCGATAATGTCATCAATATTCACTATGAAATTATTGGAGGAAACTTGATTGACGGGATTGATGTTTGGCTTTTGAGAATCGTTGAACTCCGCCATTTGGTGAGCCACATTAAAAAGAGCACTCTTGATACTCAAATCCAGTTGTTTTTGATCTGAGCTGAAAGTATTATAAATCCAGAATACCTGGAATATAATGATGCCTACTAGGGAAATACTCCCTAAGATAATAACACTATATATCCTATTCTTCTTCATATTTGGTTTTTTCTTGAGGTCCTATAAATGCAAACTTCTTCGTTGCTTCATCAATTTAAAATCTTCATTTACTATAGTAAACTCAGATTTGAAATTTATTTGCGCCTCGAATTTTACTATTTCTAGAACCTCTGAAATCTGTTATATCTTAAGCATGTCCAAAAAGTTCATAAATATCGATTTCCAATGCCTATTTGCCTTTATACAAAAAGGAAGTATCCGTTGAAAATCAGTCTCCCTAAAGGGTAGGGGCAAAGCTAATATTTAAATAGCAACAGGCTAATTACACTTATTGATAGCTTCCTCCCAATCGTTTCGTCAGTGTAAAATTAAAGATTAAATGCTTAAATACTAATCCATTTACACTTCATTAACAAGTATTTGAAAGTCATTAACATAGGTCAGCCTAACTTGCTCCTACATTTGCTCTGTAATTAAAAATCAAAAAAAAGGATCATGAAAACAAAATTATTTTTAAGCTTATGCCTGATGGCATTTATTTCAACAACCGTATTATCTCAAACAGCTCATCAAGTAAAATCGAGCACAGAAACTAGTGAAACAACCGAAAGTCCATCGAAGGTAAAATGGGATTCTCAGGAATATGATTTTGGAAATATTCCTAAAAACATAGCAGCAGAAGCTGAATTCGTATTTACCAATACGAGTAAGGAACCTGTTATCATTTCAAAAGTGAAATCTTCTTGTGGTTGTACAGTTACAGGTTACGATAAATCTCCAGTGATGCCAGGCGAATCATCCACAATTACCGCCACTTATAATGCAAAAAAATTAGGTGCATTTAGAAAGTCATTAAGAGTTACCACTAATGATTTTAAGCCCTATACCTTAATTATTAAAGGTGTGGTTGAGGAAGACCAAACTATTGGTTTGAAATAATATCGATGGTAGCGAAGAGTTTGCTTATTGCTTATGTGTTTTGTAATTCATAGCTGATGAGCAAACTCTTTTTTTAGTTTGAAAAGAAATCAATTACTCCTTAATAATTTTCAAGAAATGTCTCTTTTCATCGTCTTTAATCTCAACAAAATATAAACCAGAAGGGAGATCCGAATTCATAATGAAATCAAAAGTATTTCCCCCTGTATTTATCATTCCATGATAAAGGTTTTGTGCTAAAACTCCGGACATATAGTATAAATTGATATGAATAGCCTTTGAAGATTGGCTCATTAGTTTTACTTGAAACTTAGACCGAACAGGATTTGGAAGCACCTGTATATCTTTTATAGAGGATGTGTTATCTAGGATACCATCTACCAAATCAAAATCATAATAGTTAATATTAAAAGCATCGGTTTGGGCCAATACTGTCATGATGGTTTCTCCTTGATTTAAATATACTTCTGTGGAAAAATCCTCCCAATTTTGCCATCCATCGGTGGAAGTATAATTTACGCTGGCCTCTATGCCTTCATCAAATTGAAAGCGTAAACTTCCTGAATTATAGCCTGACATTCTGCTTTTTAATTGATATATTCCAGATTGTTTGACATCAACTACATACTTCATCCAATCACCAGGTTCTATATAGCCCACATTAATTCCTCCTCCAATATCGGTACATTCTTCCGTTTGAATGCCCAACATATCGTAATAATTCTCCGCCTGTATCTTTCCCGGAATATCATTGCTTCCAGGTGACGCGCCAATATCATTGCAGATATAGAAGTCTTCAAATGGCTCCAATTCTAAAGTGCTGGATTGAATACCACTACCGATATATGAAATACTCAAATCTTCATCAGAGGATTCTAGTTCCGAGTTTAGGGCTATCACTAATATACTTTCATCATCCTCCCAAATACTAATATCACTAATGATATTGGGGACAGCTACTCCGTCTATTTTGATCACAAAATCCTCATTTTCATAATCAAGAATAGAAATCTTATCCGATATTGCTAATAGAACAGATTGACCATCTCCAGGACAAATGGCAGCATAAGGTGATAAATGAGTGCTGTTTGCCAAGCTTGAAAATTGTTGGAGCCCATGTTTATAATCAAAAAGGCCTGGTTTGTTATCCCCAAAATTGATGGGAATTTGACTCATTTTTCTGGGCCAAGTGTGCGCCAATTTTCCGCTGGGATTATGGTCACCGAAAAGGATTTCGGCAATACCTTCGCCTTCACTTCCAGGAAGCCATGCAGCAATAAACGCATCGGTATAGGGCAACACATCGCTAATAATCATAGGGCGACCTGAAATCAATACGGTAACAACAGGGATTCCTTTATTTTTTAATCGCTTGATAAGACTAATTTCGTCAGATTCTAGATGTAAATCGTTTCTATCTCCAGCACCTTCGGCATAAGGGTTTTCTCCAACTACTACTACTGCCACATCAACACTTTCGTTATAATCACCAAGCTCAGAATAAATAACTTCACTGGTTTCTGCTAGATTCTGAATGCCTTGGAGTATGTTGGTTCCTTCTGTAATTTGCCCGTTAGAACCCTGCCAAGAAATAGACCATCCACCACACTGCGCACCTAAATTATTGGCCAATTTACCAGCAACTAATATCTTCTGATTATTTTTTTGGAGTGGAAGAACATTTATTTTTGAGTTTAGTAAAACGCTGGACTCTCTTACCGCTTGTCTGGCTATATCTCTATGTGCTTGTGAACCAAAATCGGCAGCTAAACTTGGATCTGTTAAAGGCTCCTCAAATAAATTTAATAGAAATTTCTGCTTTAATATCCTTCTGGTCGCATCATTAATTCTTTCTAAACTGACTTCTCCATCTGCCACCAAGCTTTTTAAAATGCTGATGAAATAGATATATCTGTCTGGAACCATCACCATATCGATACCTGCATTTACCGACCTTTTTACCGCTTCTCTATAATCTTCATCTACCTGATCTACGCCTTTCCAATCAGAAATCACAAAGCCTTCAAATCCCAATTCCTCTTTCAATACATCATTGAGCAGGTAATCATGACCATGTAATTTTTGGCCATTCCAACTATTATAGGAAGCCATAACTGTTCCTACATTTTGCTCGACGGCATCAATATATCCGGCCATATGAAGCTCCCGTAATACCTCTTCTGAAACAACAGTGTTTCCTTGGTCGATACCATTCATTGTTCCTCCATCGCCCACAAAATGCTTGGCACATGCTAAAATAGTTTCGGAGGATGTTAAACTTTCTCCCTGCAGTCCAATTACCGAAGCCGAAGCCATCATTTTTTGAACTTCTGCAGTTTCGCCAAAGCCTTCATAAGTTCTTCCCCACCTTTCGTTTCTAGGTACTGCTATGCAAGGACTAAAAGTCCAATCGATTCCTGTTGCGGCCACTTCCTTGGCTGTAATTTGATTAATGGTCGTTACTAAATTTGGATTCCAAGTACATCCCAAGCCAATATTATGAGGAAATATAACAGCACCATAAACATTATTATGACCATGAACTGCATCTACTCCATAAACCAGAGGAATTCCTAATCTACTATTTAAAGCGATGTTTTGGTATTCATCATACATATTGGCCCAAGCCGCTTGTGAATTGGGTACAGGAGTAGAGCCTCCTCCACTTAATAAAGAGCCTAATGAATAATAAGAAATGTCAGTTATGGTTTCTAGAGCTCCTCTTTCGGCTTGAGTCATCTGACCAATTTTTTCTTCAAGGGTCATGAGCTGAAGGAGACTGTCTACTTTTTCATCAACACTAAGAGTTTGTGCAAAGGCAGTGATAGAAAAAATTAGACTTAAAAGTATTAATAAAGTTGATCTCATTTTGATTATGTTTGACTTATAATTTGGCACAAAAATACGTGCAATTATTACTTTTTAGGTCATTTCACACTACATCAAAAACACATCAAAAAGAACAAAATAGGCTATTTTACAAGCTTTACAGTGATTTTCAAAACTAATAAGCATCAAAAAATAGTTTTCATGAATTATTTCAAAACTTGAGCTTGGATTTTGGTCTTTCCGTCGCTGGATATTCACAATAGCATTTCAATGAAATGAAACATCAATTATGATTAGCTTTGTACGCTAAAAATAGAAAGACAAACTATGAATGTAAACCCAAAAGATTTTTTTGAAGGAAAAGCTGAGGATTACGATAGAGAAGTAGCTAGAAGGAAAAACGTTTCCAATATAGCTCAACTTATGATGAAAGAAGCGGATTATAAACAAAGCATGAGCATCATGGATTTTGGTTCAGGGACAGGTTTGCTTTTGTCTGACATTGCGCCTTCTGTAGGAAAAATCACAGCCATTGATATTTCAAAATCTATGAATGAGGTTTTAGAAAGCAAACGAGATCTTATAAAATGTGAGCTAGAGATTATGGAAATGGATTTGACCAAAGAAAACCTAGAACGACAATTCGATGGTATTATTTCTTCAATGACCATACATCATGTGAAAGATATTTCTGCACTTTTTAAGAAGTTTCACAATATGTTAGCCGAAAATGGAATCATTGCTATTGCTGATTTGGACAGTGAAAATGGGAGTTTTCATAAAGAGAATACGGGAGTGCATCATCTTGGTTTTGATAGAGCTGAGTTTTTAGAGATAGCAAAACATGTAGGGTTTAAAAATTTGAAAATCCAATCTGCCAGCATCATTGAAAAACCCTATGGGAAGTACCCAGTTTTTTTATTGACAGGGAATAAATAAAAAGTACCTATTATTCTGTTCGGTCATAAAGGTGCATTTTAATCTCTTGTATTATTTTAATACCAATCCCTTTTTCTCAGACTGTTTATCTTTTGCTTGCCCCAAAACAATTCCAATGGTCATGCCAAGTACCAAACCTAAAGCAATTCCATTCGATTGACCAGCAGTTGCTCCTATTGAGGCGCCAATTGCTACTCCAAAGCTCATTCCTAAAGCCATGTATAGGCTTTTATAATAACCTTCTTGAACATAGGAGAATTCTTTTTGGAGAAAATTCACCAAAACATTGATTTTTTTCCTGAAAAACCTTCTTGGATTTTGGGGTGAAGAATTCAGTTCCAGAGAGTCTAATTTTTCTTCAATGGCTGTTAACTGATTTTCCTCCAATCCTTTATTTTTGATACTAACTAGTAGTTTCTGAAATTTAGTATAAATCTTAATTTCCGATTTTTTATCTGTTCTTGATTTCAGACCTTCAAACAGGTCAATGGTTTTATCTATTTTCATTTCTTTCTTATTTAAATATGAAGCCTAAAGCCTCAATAATACTCATCTTCTTCCCTCATCGGTCATCCAACTTCTGCCTTCTTACTTCCTACTTCTAACTTTTTTTTTACCTTCTCACTTCGAGCTTCTGACTTCCAACCAATTATTTTCTCAAATCTTCCATATCAGCCAAAATATCATCTAGCTTTTTATATACAGGTCCATATACCAATTTCACATCGAAATTATACAAACGCCCTCCAAAAAATGCCAAAGCAATAGTGATGATCAGAATTGGAATGGTCCAAAGAATGGGGAAGTCTCCAACTAGGTATATCTCATGGGGCTTGGCGAGTATTTCTTGAAACACATGTTGTATGCCCGGACTAAACCATAAACCTATTACCACTGCTAAAAATAGAGCTGGATAATAATAGCCAGCCATCTTTCTATTGATAGACAATTGTTTTTTTAACCAGATATTAAAGGAGCTCAAATACTCATAGCTGTTATTCCCTTTATCGATGGTGTCAAAACCTTTCATCAAATTCCGGTTTACATATAGTATCACTGCGAGGATGATGAAGGTGGCGATTCCTGTTAAGGGAAAATGCATAAAATAAGTTATCACAAGGAATATGGGTGCTCCTACAGCAATAGCAATGAGGTTGATTTTGTTCATCCTCTTTATTTTTTCAATGATATGTATCGATTTCTGATTGTATAAATTATTGATTTTGGGAACCGTGATTTCTTCTGCATTTACAAATCCCTCTTTCCAGATGTTTTCAATTGTCTTGTCCATCTAATATCTTCTTTAATCGTTCTTTAATCCTTTTAATTCTCACACCTATATTATTGGGATTGGTTCCCATGATATCGGCGATTTCCTGATACGATTTCTCTTCCAAGTAAAGTAAGATGACTCCTCTATCCACTTCCGACAGGTGTTTTATGGCTGCGTATAAATGGTTTAGGGCATCGTTAGAAAAGGCGGCATTGTCTTCAAATACTTCATTCGGAATAGCATCGGAAGCAAAATACTGCACATTACTTTTCTTGTTTTTCTTGAGGAGGCTTAAACATACATTCAGTGATATCTTGTATACCCATGTTGACCATTCCGATTGCTCATTGAAATTGTCTTTGCTTTTCCATATCTGCAGACTGACTTCCTGATAATAATCCTCAAAGTCTTCCTGAGTATTGGTATAAGCACGGCATATCTTAATGATGATGGCCGCATAGGGTAAAATGAATGTTCTGTAAAAATCGTAACTCAAATCGTTTTTTATTAATTAGTGTATGAAATTACAGATTATTACACCCCAAGGGAAAATATTTTTTCTTTTTGTGATATTTATTGGAAATTAGGAGTGATAATCGAAATGCAATTTCGATTACGCGCTATAAAGTAGGAGATTAAATAATCCATGTTTTTTCCTTGCCGAAACCCCATGAAAATACACTATATCATGACAAGCATGTTTTGATGTGCTTTATCTTAAAAGCATGAATACAATATTTCTTTTTACACATTTTTGGAAAAAGTGTAGGAAAAATTTCCGCTGTTGATTAAAGGCTACTCCAGTGACTTTACTTCCTGAAAACAAAAAACTCCAACTTTTAGCTTTTGTTTACCAACAAAAACTAATGAGCGTCAAACAGTTTTGTTTTTATTCACTTTGAAATGTCACTTCCGTTTAACACTTTTACTCAATGGCGGAGTTGACTTTTTTCAAAAATCTTTAGACCCCAATTTCCTAAGTTTCTAACTGTATTTTGAGTTCTTTCCTTCTAAAGGCGGCAATTGGTTTTTCTTTAAAAAAAGATTCAATTCCAAACATTAGGAAGCAATAGCAGAAGGAAAACTATTGTTCAGAATGATTTTTTACTTTTCTAATCTTTTCTAATCCCCAGGTGAGAACTACTGTTAAAAGGAAGATGGGAACATACCACCACATAAACATCGAAAGCTCTTGTGTTTGAAATATGGCTGTTGCAATGTTTCCAATAATTAACCATTGAATGACATAAAACACAGTGATATTTTTTCCCAACCATCGCAGAAATACAATAACTGGAAACTGAGGAAACTTCTGTACAATAAACCAAAATAGGGTAACCCAAAGAATGACCAAACCCAATGCCCATAAGAAGAAGTAGAAGTCATGGTGATAATATTCGCTGAGGTTTATGGTGGTTTCTATCCCAAATTCAGAAAAAGCAAGTACAAAAATGAGTATAGAACCTAAAACAATGATAGCGCCCTTTTTAAATTTTTGAATCAGTTCTTTGGTTTGCAACTCAATTTTTTGAAATAAGAATCCAAGCAAAGGATAAGCTAACCAAGGAAATAGTGGGAAATAGGACCAAGAATATTTACCTGCAATAAAAGCAAGAATGTAATTTCGTTCTGCTACCATTAATAGTTCATTCAAATACGAGGTGCTTCCTACAACCAATAAAATTAATCCAAAAACCAGCCATTTTTGTCCTTTTTCTATCGCTTTTAAAACCGAAAGTATCACAATACTTAAGCCAGCCAGATAGAAAATGTCAACTCCAAATATAAATTGAAGCGGATCTAATGACCAACCTTCGGTAAAAATCTTTAGTAGCAAATGGAAATTCAATCCAATATTGAGCAGCAAGCCCAATACAAAAATAAAAATCCCCCGCACAACATTTTGCAATGGGCTTTTTTTATTTAGACCAATAAAATAACCCATTACCATCATAAAAATAGGTACAGCAATGGGTCCACCGAGTAATAAAAGAATTCTACCGAACAGACTTTCTCTTCCGGGAAGATTGATAAATGTTTCCAGAATATGAACTGGAACGATCAAAAAGACCGCAAATCCTTTTAGTAAATCGGGTAAAGGAAATCGTTTCATTGTACGATGATCTTTCGCGATTCAGATTGATACTTATCATATTTAATATGGTAATAGTAAACTCCAGTGGAAAGGTCATTTACATTCATGGTAATATTATTTGAATGGCTATCTATCATAAAATCTTTCACCATATTTCCATTGGAATCTATGACATAAAGTTGAGCATTTATCACATTTACAGGAAGTTGATATTCTAGTTTAATCACATCTTTTGCTGGGTTTGGATAAGCATTTAGAAAAATATCCTCTTGGCTATTTGGAGATGATATTACAGAGACAGAGGTGCCAGGAACTCCATAAATATTTGTCCACACGGTTTCTGGACTCACCGAATAGTCGAAACAATAGGCAAAGAGTTTATATTCATAATTATCTGTTTGGTTGATATAAATATATTGAGCATTATCTATGGTTTGAAGAACATTTCCGTTTTCTGTAATCACTTTAGCCCCGTAAATATAATAATAAGATGTTGAAGTAGTCACAATTTTATAATAGGTAAATGCCAACTCAATTTCAGAATCAGTATCAAATAATTGTTCTGAAACATATTTAATATCAGCTAAAAAATAACCATTAGGAACAGGGCAGTCAATAGTCTTGTAAAGAGAATGATCCATATTGTACATACGACATTCGCTATTCGGAACATCCATTAAATAATATTTAAAACCTATGGTTTCAAGATTTACTATTGTAGCTGAATAGTCATAGGTTTTTTCAAAAGTTACTTGTGCAAAACCTGCGATAATTGATAATAATAATAATACTGTACTTAAAAAAAATCTTTTCATTGTATTTTATTTATTTGATTAAGCTTAATCCCTCTGTGGCTGATTTGTCACCAGGATTAAATAAATTTACCTTGTTAAATAGTACTTTAGCTTGATTGTTATTGCCCATGAAGTAGGAGGTCCAAGCGAGCATCAACAGACCATCATAACCAAAGGGATATAAATCGACGACCTTCTTAAAAAGGGAATTGGCAGTATTGTATTCTTTTCTTCCGTAATATACCAAACCCAATCTATAAAGAGCGGTGGTGTTATTAGGGTTTACTTCGAGTATTTCATCATAGGTTTTTATAACATTATCCCATTTCCCAAGTGCTGAAAGGGGAAGGATTAAACCAAAACGAGCCTCTTCTGAATAAGGTTTGAGCTCTTGTGCTTTGTTATAGTATATGATGGATTCATCAAATAAGCCAGCATTATAATTAAGCCATCCCAAACGAAGGTTTATTTCGTAGGACGATTCATCATAAACTTTTTTTAAGGCATCCATTGAGGCGCTAAAGTCACTGTTTCTTTCGTAGGTATAGCTCTCTGAAAAAGCTTCCACTAGTTCATTATTAGTTGATTGCGAATAAGCAATATTGGCAAGAATTAGTAATATAAAAAGACTAATATATTTTTTTAAAATTTCCATGATATTCCAGCTGTTATTGTGTGTATTAAATATTTGTATTCTAAATTTGTACTTTTTTCTCCTAAAGTATATACTTGATAGTTTTCCTTTACACTTCTATTAATATATCTAAGGACAAATTGATATTTTTTATCAATCGGAAAGTATATGCTTCCCATGATTTTATAATCGGATTTTCCAGGAAGATTAAAGACGGTATATCCTGTTGATTCCACGAAGTTTTTCATATCACCTCGCAAGTATTGTCCTGAAATATAGATTTTTCCAATGGAGGCTCCAGCAGATATTTCGAAAGTGTTAAATGCGAAACTCTCCTCTGGGCTTGACTTAAAATACACCCTTGGTCTAATAAATAATTTTGTGTTTGATAATGGGTAATAAGTTATCCAAGCAGACAATTGTTTAAAATCTAAATTATTGATATTACCTATATTAAGCTCCAATCCTGGCGAAACATTTCCGAAGTCAGACCAAAATGCAGTAGAGAAAACATAATCGCTATACTTAAACTCTTTCAGATCGAATACTTTGTCCTTATAATTGTTGATGAGTTTACCTGCATATACATCACTTGTCCCCCAAATATAGAGAAGGGAAGGGGAAATATTGAATTTTTTCCCGATCACCCATGCCGGATTTATATAATAGTTAAACTGATTAACACGAATGGGCGAGCTCGTTTGTTTTCCCCAGTTAACAATGGCATCACGAGTTACGTGATAATAACTCAGGTTATGATTCACTGTGAAATTAGAACCTATATGGTGGCTCAGATCTAAAGATTGTTGGGTGTAGCTCTTTAAGAAATAGCCTTCTCCATAATCTTCACCAAGGTTTACTTCACTGCTAAAGTCACGACCTCTTAACTCATCAAAATCCTGATTAAAACCATAATTGGTTTCATATGCCAAGAAATCGACTGCAGTTTTGCGAAGTCCTATCTTCTCTTTCACTTCTTGGGAAAAGGAGCTGATATATTTATTGGCTTCTAGTTTTCGACCACTAAACAATAAACTATAGTAAACATACTCTTGAAGCCAGTTGTCGGATTGGTCTTTAGCATATGCGTCTATAAAATATTGACAAGCTTTACGATATTTACCTTGCTTGTACCAAGCTATGCCAGTTCGATATTGAAGATAATAAAAGTCGATTCCTTGTGCTCTAGCCTCCTCTGACAATTGAATCAATTCTGGCCATTTTTCCTCACGAAAAAGTTGATAGGATTGTATATCAACTACCCTATCGTTCATCTTTTCCTGTGCATAGCTAACAGAAAAAAGCATCAATAAAAAGCTTATGACGACTAATTTTTTTGACATGTAATCTGTATTTTTAAATCTTTATTAACTAGCTCAATATCGAAAACACCACTTTCATCGAGTTTAGTTTTGAAATGATATTTTTCTGTGCTTTGTCCGGCGATTTTTTTAGTCAATTCTGATTTCAATAATATATGGTCTGATAAAAGGATATCGCCTTCCTCTTCAATTTCTAGTTTGTAATCTGCTTTTAGAAAAAGATATATGGGCGCAATCATATCCTGAAGGAACAAAGAAACACCACCAAACATGAGGTTTATAGGAACATTGTCTTTAATATTGCTATTGGGCAAGAAGCCTAAAGGAACTTTAAATAATGCCAAGAAAAACCAATATAGGGCAGTTTCTTTCTTACCAATATAATTAGTGAAATAATGTTGTTCCTCATTATTGTACAGGTAGGCAAAAGTATGATCCTCTTCGCTTTCTATATAAATCGAGTTAAACACATCAGTATTTACTCTCCAATTGAATTCTTCATGGTATTCCTGAACTCCAGTCTTTGTATTTTCAATTCTAAATTCACCAGAAATACCTTGACCAGGAATAAAATGGAGGAGCTTTGTCAGTAAATTATTTTTCCTAGGATTGGCCACCACCTGTCCTTTTTGAGGAATAGAGAAGGTTTCGAAATTGTATTTTTCACCTTTTAGAAGATAGTGTCCAATGGGGTAATCTAGAGTTGTAGAGCCAATATATGGTGTGGGTTGAAATTGAAAGTGTAAATGTGGGTAAGGGGAGCGACCTGAGTTTCCACATTTCCCGAGTAACTGTCCTTTTTTCACCTGGTCTCCTACTTTTACTGCAACGGACTGGTGCTTTAGATGACACAACTTGGAAAATATAGTGTGACTATGTTTTATGATAACGGTATTTCCCCAATTGTTAATGATGTCTACATTGCCAATAGTATTATCAGATATGGAGTTAACGACTTCTACCACTGTTCCTTCAAAAGGTGCAGTTATTGCTTTTCCAAAGCAGAAATAATCTTCTACAAAATCACCACTGCCTTTGTATTGTTCGCCCTTATTATCTGTTATCACAAAATCCCATGCATTCTGCCAGGCTCCTTTGTGAGTAATCTCTCCTTTGTGCCCCTGACTGACTTGCCATTCTCCAAAGAAAGGTAGGGAAGCTGCAATTGGAAATCTTGCAGGAAAACGCCTTAGATTACCCGATTGTAAATAAAGATTTTTCTCAGGGTTGCCCAGTTGGATTGGTGTTTCGAGTAGCTTATTGGCTCTTTTCTCCCTTAGTTTTAGAGAATATAAAAACATCAATACCACCATATTGAATGGCAAAGAATAGGGTGAAATATAGAAATGGGCAAAGAGTTGCTGAGTACTAATAGTTATTAAAACCACTGAGGGCAATAATACCATTATCCATGCAAAGCTGGTACGGCCTGGGATAAGATAATATCCTCCTAGGGCTATAGCGGTCAGAATATAATTAAAGCCAATAAAAGTATAACTCAGTGAGTTAAATTCAATTCCCACAAAAATGTAGAAAATGTAGGAGATGGTATATCCCAAAATTGAAAGAACAAAGGTAATTCGAGAATATATCAGAAGACCAAGTGAAATGAGTATTCCGGCCAATAAGCCCTTTTGAAAAAATATAGCTCCAAGAGAATAAAAATAAATCCGAAGAAATGAAGAGCTGATTAAGCCGTCCAACCAATCGTATAGACTCACCATGGCTTGTCCACCAATTCCATAGAGCTCATTATAGGTATAGATTCCTCTTTCGCTGATATTGAGGGCTGTGAGTTCTCCTCCTGCTAAAAGTACAATCCAGATGGTGGCTAAAAAAGGGATACTTAAAAATGGAAGCCCATATTTCCCAAGCACGCCTTGAAAAGCTATGGTGAGAAAGAAGGCTGTAGTGGATGCAATGGCAATCAATAGAAATAATTCTATGGAGGGTTGAAAAGTTAAACCAACACCCAAACCAACCAACAAACTATTAAATCCATATAATCCAGATTTTATATAGTACTCATTATATCCAAGAAAATGGGCCAGAATATTGGCTATGATTACTGCAGTTAAACCACCGATTCCAGCTCCATAATCAAAGAAACTAATCAATAATAAAACAATGGCCAGAATTTTAGAAGTGGAAAAAAACACCTGGGAATAACTATTCAAAACAGTAAATATAATCTCCTTGCTTATTATTCTAATGTTTTTTTCCATTCTGATTTTCTTTGGTTTTTATGATGTTTTTAATAATGGTATTAAGAAATCTGTCTTATTCGTAGTGAAAGATAAATTTAATCAATTACTTTTTACAATGAGGGCTTTATTTTCTTTTGGGGTTGTTTTCCGTATTTTTAAAGGACTCTAAGCTTTCTTTTTTTCTGATCACATGTGTTTCACCCTCCTCATCAATTAAAATCACATTGGGGCGATAGGTGATAAATTGCATCGATTGAGTAACATTATATGCTCCCACGCGCTCTATGACTAAAGGCTCACCCACACCAACCTGCGGAATGACAATAGCTTCACGAACCACATCAATATTCATACATAATGGACCATATATGGAGGATTCTTCAGCATGGTCGAGTTCTCGGGTGGTGTATACATTTAGGTTATACCAAAAGGAGGTAAACAAAAGATTCACCCCTGCATCAATCACCATGGAGCGTCTTCTGTCGCTCAAGCGTTTATTTGCAATCACGGTTGTCAATAGATAACCGGCATCATCTATTAAGGCTCTACCCGTTTCTAGAAATAAGACAGGTAGTTTTTCATGAGGAATTTCCGAAGAAATCAAAGCATTGGAGATGGCCTCGGCATAATCGTCAAAAGAAGGACAGGTTTCACTGCCAGGCATATAGGCGCCTTTTAAAGTGTTTTTCGAAGCAAAGCCTCCACCTAGATCTATATATTTTAACCAATAATCGAATTTATGGTGAACTGCCATATAGAGGTTTGAAAGTTTAGAAGCAGCAATGCCATATGCTGATGGCGCCATAATGTAGGTGCCAAGATGAGTGTGTAAACCAATGAGCTCAAGACTATCGGCTAACATAATCCTATTTATGGCATTCCAAGCATCCCCATTTTCATAATTGAAACCAAAACGATCCCACATGGGATAAATTCCAGCATCTAGGTTTATTCTAATGGCCACTCTCGCTTTCTTATTTAATTCACGACTGATTTCTATTAACAAATAGAGTTCATCGAAATGGTCAATATGAATATAGGCATTATGCTCTATAGCCATGATTAAGTCAGATTTGGATTTATCTGGACCATTAAACAAAATTTGAGAACCCTTCACTCCATTTGAAAGTGCTTTTTCAAACTCGAAACCAGAAACCACTTCGGCCCAAGAACCTTCATCATGATAAATACTACAGATAGCATCTAAGTAATTGGTTTTATAGGACCAGGCAAATTGTACTTTAGGATACCTAGTTTCAAAGGCTTGTTTGGCCTCTGCAAAAGTGTTTCTTATTGTCTTTTCAGAAAAAACAAAAAGTGGCGAGCCATATGCTTCCAATAAGCTTGGAACGGCTATTCCATCAATTTCTGAAATTATTTTTTGTTTTACTGGCAATCCAAATTTACTTGGCATTCCGGCATTTATCTTACTAATTGAGGGTTTTGTATATTTTAACTTTTCCATGATATTTCTTTTATAATTCTCCGTTCATTGCTATTGATTCAAACTTCTCTAGATCCACAATAATGTCGTATGAATAGCGCACAAACATTTTTCCTGAACTGTAAGCTTCTAGTGGGGCTACTTCCTGACCTAAAGCCAATTTTACTAATGCTTCAGGAATATTCTGACCAGCACCCACAGCTAAATAAACCCATGCAGGAATACGAGGGTTAATTTCGAGAAGGTAATATTCTCCTTTAACGGTTTTTATTAACTCAAGCTCCATAGCACCTTTCCACTTTGTTTTACGGATTAGGTTGCTTGTGATTTCTAACATTTTTTTATCGGCAAGGGTAATTCCCCCCCAAGCTTTCCCTTTGTCAGTAATATATTGTTTTCGCATAGGTACGGCGGCAATGGTATTTCCTTCTCCATCACCAAGAGCAATTACATTTACCTCGGTGCCCTTTACAAACTCTTGAATAATCACTGGTAAACCCCATTTTGAGGAGATTTTATTGAAAGACTGCTTTACTTGCTCCGAATTATATGCCATATATGCATCATAAAACTTTCCTTTCACCATCACCGGATATTCAAACTTATCTTTGATTTGAGAAATCTGATTTTGGCTGCCTAAGTTAAGACTTGCAGGAACTTTTAAATCATATTTTTCGCCAAACTCCGGCAGTTTATCTTTATCTCTTTCTTGGAATTGTTTTATCGTAGGTAAAAAAGTTCGAATACCGCTTTCTAATAGGCGGACTTCATTCTTCATAAAGGAAAACAATTCAGCATCGAAATTGGGAATGAGAATATCGATGGGGTCACGACGGTGGATTTCCTCAATCCTATCGATTAATTCGTTAGTGCCAGCGGAAGGATAAGGGATTTGGTAAATTTTATCACATAAGCCCTCCATATATATGCCCGGCTCTAAGGTTTCATACACTAATCCAATAAATTTAATATCGAAGGCTTTGGAGTCTTTCAAGGATCGAATTACGGGAACTCCAGGGCCAGGGTTATCGGTATTGTTTAGACCAGTAACGGCTATTGTAAGTTGTAAAGTTGACATGCTGGTTTTGTTTTATTTGAAATCAAGCGGATCTTCAGTAGTGGCAACCTGATGATAGTTAACCATGGCGCAAAACTCATGGTAATCTTTCTCAAAAGCCAAATCATCGATATCATATTTCTGGATAAATATCTCTTTAATGCTATCGAAGTCAATGTTTTGAGCAATTAGTTTTATTAACTCTAGACCTGTTGGATTTACATTAAAAGAATCCCCAGTTTTGGAATTGAAAACGAATCCATTGTCGCTAATCTTTATTTCTTCTGTTATATTCATTTTTCAATAATTTATAAGACAAAAATACGGGATGCAACAAAGGGAATTGTTACATAATTTGGTCTTTTTTTTACAAAATGTGGTGTTATTAATAAAACAGGTTTATTTAAGAATAAGTCAAGATTTATGAATGATACTGACCGAATTAATAGAGTTTGTTGAGTGACTTCTTATAGAAAGAAGGACTTTTTTTAAAGTCAGACAAGGAAACCCCAACAATGGATTTAAACTGGTTAGACAAGTGGTGGGGGCTGCTATAATCCATCATCCAAGCAATTTCGCTTAATGAAATATGGTCTTCCACAGCCAACTCTTTTACTCTTTCTATTTTTTGAAGGATGATATAACGCTCAAGTGTTATGGGTTCAACTTTTGAGAATACTTTGGACAAGGCTTGATAGCTTTTGCCTAGTTTCTCCACTAAGTATTCCGATTTTCTAGAGATAGAATCCACATTATTCATATAGTGAACCAACTCGATTACAGTTTGTTTGATTTGCTCTACCATTATCTCATCTTTACTAATGATCAGACTCATTCCTAAATTTTGTAATACTTCTTCTATTTGTTTCTTACTAACCTTATCTTGATCATAATTGAGGGTGGCTTCTCCCAATTTTATATCAACAACAGAAATACCAAGCTTGGTCAAATCTTCTTTAACCACCCTTATACAACAGTAACCTAACATATTACTTATGAAAATCCTTTTATTTGTATTACTATCTTGTTGCTTCATTTGAGCTAACTAAATTAAACAAAATGATGAATGTAATAGTGGAAAATGAAAGCATTCTAGGATTTATTGGGATATAGACTAGGATTGGTTTATTCTTGAATATAGAATCTAGTTATATAGTAACCCGAGTTCGATTATAAAAACAGAGCTAATTGATCGTCTTTCTCCAAATCATATTTTATAGAAGGTTTTTTAGCAAAGAATGAATATGCGATAAGAGCGGCGATAATATTGGAGATAAAATTTTCAAAACTTCTGTGCCTAGAATGTTCAATTTGGCACATGTTTTTTAGTTCA